>JAGWXN010000213.1 GCA_018969885.1 Betaproteobacteria bacterium
GCCACCGTGATCCAGAGCGCAATTCTCGCCCCGCCCGGCCACGCCACGGGCTGACGCTGCGGCAGCGGCGACCAGGTGTACAGGTCGTGATCCATGCCATAGCGGCGCATGGGGTACTGCAGATAGGAATCGGGCATGCTCATCACAGTGCTCCAATCGGCTGACTGGCCGCGGCGAAGGCATCGTAGTAGTGCTGGTTGAAGTACTGGGCGATTTCACGCCCGGTGGCAAGCCACACCTTGTCGTGACGCGTGATGTAGTCGAGCGCCTCTTCGAAGGCCTCCATGCGATAGGGCTGACCCACCAGATACGGATGGAGCGGAATGCACATGACCGTACCCGACTGCTCGCCCTCGCGATAGAGTCGGTCGAACTGACGCTTCAGAATGTCGCCATAGCGGCGCGGCGACACCAGATTCACGTTGTAGACGATGACGTCGTTCATCTCGAGCGAATACGGAATGCTGGTGAGCCTGCCCCGCTTCACTTTCACCGGACCTGGCTGGTCATCGTGAAACAGGTCGCATACATAGGTGAGCCCCATGTCGGCGATCAGGTCCATGGTGTTGTCGGTATAGGTGAGCGCAGGCGCGAGCCACCCGTCCAATTTTTGTCCGGTGTATTTCCGGATGGTGTCGATGGAATCCTGGATGACCGCGCGTTCCTGCGCCTCATTGAGGCCAAACAGGTAGCGGGTGTTGTAAGTGCCGTGTGAGTAAAACTCCCAGCCCCGGTCGGCGCAGGCCTGAATGATTTCCGGATGATGCTCGCACATGGCCACGTTCAGCGACACGCTGCCGCGCATGCCGCAGCGGTTCATGGCATCAAACATGCGCCAGAAACCGGCACGGTTGCCGTAGTCGCGGTAGGCGTAATTGAGCACATCGGGCGCGGGCCGCGCCCAGGCCGCACGCGACGGGTTCCGCTCGGGATAGAGCTCGTAGAACTCGATATTGGGCGCCACCCAGAACGCCACGCGGGCATCGCCCGGCCAGCGGATTTTGGGCCGGCCGGCGTAGGGCAGATGATCATAGAAACCAGGATCGGCTTTCACGCTGTCACTCCGCTCATGCGCCTACGCGCTTCAATTGCTCGAGTGTCTCGGCAACCGAAAGCACATCGGCATATTTGATCGCCATGTCGTAGAGATTGGCAAAGTGCGGCCCCTCGTGTTTGTCGGCCACGCATTCCTCGGGAACGATGGTTCGGTAGCTGCGCGAAAGACTGTCCACCACCGTGGCGCGCACGCAGCCCGAGGTTGACCCGCCGGTCACCACCACCGTATCGACGCCATGAAAATTGAAGACCGACCCCAGGTTGGTCTCGAAAAATGCCGACGCCATGCGCTTGTTCACGATGATGTCGCGCTGATGGTCGATCTGCAGACGATCATCAAACTCGGAGCGGCGGCTTCCCACCTTGATGTTCTGAAGCGAATCCGGCGTGTTGCTGCGCGTACCCCACACACCGCAGTCTTCGCCGGAGTCCATGTAGGCGACATAAGTCCAGACCACCGGAAACCCGCGCGCGCGAAACGCGGCCGCAAGCTCGTTTACGTAGTGGAGCTGTTTCGGATCGGTTTCATAGGCCGTGGCGAACTCACCCACGCAGGTATAGGCCTTCTGAAGATCCACATTGATCAGTGCGGGCTTGCGGCCGAAGCCAAAGCGCTTGCGGGTGTTGGTTGCCTTGAGCTCGGTGTAGAGCTGCCGGCTGGACTTATCGGAGAGTTCCATGGCGCGTGCCTCGAGAAAAAAACGGGAGTTTAGCGAGCGAGGGTGGATATCGCTTCAATCAGCCGCCCGCGACGCCCTGGGTATTGACGTAGAGGGAATAAAGCGACTGGCTTGCTGTCATGAACAGCCGATTGCGCGCCGGGCCCCCAAAGCAGACATTGGCACAACGCTCGGGCAGGCGGATCCGGCCAATCAGCTTGCCCTCAGGCGAGAACACATGCACCCCATCGAGGTCATCGCGGCCCATGCCCCAGCCACACCAGAGGTTGCCGTGAACATCCACGCGAAAACCGTCGGGGGTGCCCGGGCCTGCGTCGATGAAGGTGCGCTTGCCCGACAGGGTGCGACCGTCCGCGCTGACATCGAACGCGAGAATCAGACGATTGGGGCGAGCCCGCGACTCCACCAGATAAAGGATTCGCTCGTCGGGCGAGAAGGCGAGCCCGTTCGGCCCGCGAATATCCTCAGCGACGATCCCGACCTCACCGCTGACCGGATCAATCCGGTAGACATTCTGTGGCAGCTCCGGCTCGGCGCGATGCCCTTCATAGTTTCCCAGGATGCCAAAAGGCGGATCAGTGAACCAGATCGACCCGTCGGACTTGACCACCACGTCATTGGGCGAATTCAGACGCTTACCCTGATAGCGATCAGCGAGCACCGTGATCGAACCGTCGTATTCCGTGCGGATCACCCGACGACCACCGTGCTCGCAGGTGACGAGCCGCCCCTGCCGGTCACGCGTATTGCCATTGGCAAAATTCGAGGGGCCTCGAAATACCGACACTGCGCCGGTCGACTCCTCCCACTTCATCATGCGGTTGTTCGGCAGGTCGCTCCAGAGCAGATAACGCCCATCGCCAAACCACACCGGCCCCTCGGCCCATCGGAAGCCGGTCGCGATACGCTCCACCGCAGCACTGTAAAGCCGAAACGGCTCAAACGAAGGATCAACGACTTCAATGGCCGGATCCGGGTAGCGCGGGCTGGGTTGCCACATCTTGGTAGGCTCCTCGTGAGGGGACAGGCGAGCGGACGATACACCAGCCACTGTACGATGCTCAAACCGTGACTCACACCCCATTCAGGGAGACTTGGCGATGAAAAAAGTGATGATCACCGGCGCCGCCGGGCTGATTGGACGCATGCTTCGCGCGCGCTGGCAGGGCCAGTGGGCGCTGGTCCTGGTGGATCGTGCCGAGATGGACCCGGCGCGGCCCCATGAAACCGTGGTGCGCTGCGACCTCTCCAACCCCGAAGCCATGCAGCGCGCGATGCAGGGGGTGGATGCGGTGGTGCATCTGGGGGGCATTTCCACCGAGGCGCCCTGGGCGGACATTCGCGATTCCAATATCGAGGGCTGCTATCAGACCTTTGAGGCGGCGAGGCTCGCGGGCGTGCGCCGGATCGTGTTTGCGTCGTCCAACCACGCCATCGGCTTTTATCCGAGGAGCACCCCGCTCACCGGCGCCGAGCCGGTTCGACCCGATACCCGCTATGGCGTCTCCAAGGCGTTTGGCGAAGCGCTCGCGAGCTACTACGCCGACAAATTCGGGCTGACCGCGGTGTGCCTGCGAATCGGCACCGCCCGTTCGCCCGATGAGCCGGGAGAATTGCGGCACCTCTCCACCTGGATCAGCCACCGCGACCTGGCGCAGCTGATCGAGCGTTCGATCGAGGCCGATGTGCACTTCGAAATCGTGTTTGGCGCCTCGAACAACCGGGAGGGCTGGTGGCCCGACGAAGCCCAGCGCCGGATCGGCTACGCGCCGCAGGACAGCGCAGACGACTGGCGCGGACGCGTCACCGAGCACGCCAACGACCGCGACCCCATCGCGCGCGACCTGCAGGGCGGCATTTACTGCTCATGGGAAAACACCCGAGGGACACCCCCGCGCTGAGGCCCAGGCGAGCGGCCTGCGCGCGCCGACCCTGGGTCGGCGTATCTCAACCACGCTGCTCGGCCTCGACCGCAGCGCCCCGAGCGGCTACACTCATGGCGTGTCGTCGGGCAGACCTGCCCCGGACACCTAAAAGAACACCACAGGAGACCCGCATGCAACGTAGAGCCTTTGTCGGGGCGGCAGGCGCCGCCGCCGTTTCAAGCTTCGGAATCATCGGCCGCGCCCAGGCACAGGCCATTACGCTGAACGGCGCCTCGCAGTTCAACGACGAGCACCCCTACACCATGGCGATGCAGCGCTTCGCCGACCTGATCAAGAAGTACTACGACCAGCCGGTCAATTTCACCATTCACAAGAACAGCTCGCTGGGCCTGGAGAAGCAGTACGTCGAATACATGGCAGCCGGCAAGGCGGTGGATTTTGCGGTGGCTTCGCCCGCCCACATGTCCACCTTCTCCAAAGCCGCGCCATTCATCGATGCGCCGTTCCTGTTCCGCGACCTGCCCCACTGGAAAAAAGTCATCGATCAGGATCTGTTCAAGCCGATCGCCGACGACATCGCCAAGCGTGCGGGCGTGATGCTGATTGGCTACGGTGGCGGCGGCGTGCGCAACATCTTCGCCAACAAGGTGGTGAGCAACCTCGCAGAAATGAAGGGGCTCAAGGTCCGCGTACAGGGTGCGCCCATCTGGAGCAAAACCTTCGCAGCAGCCGGCATGGCCCCGACCGTCATTGCCTACAACGAGGTCTATAACGCCATCCAGAACGGCGTGATTCAGGCGGGCGAAAACGAAGCGGCCGGGGTCGAGCAGATGAAGTTCTTTGAAGTGGCGCCGCAGCTCAACATGACGCAGCACGCCATCACCATCCGGCCGCTCTGCTTCTCGGTCAAGACCTTCCAGCGACTGCCCAAGGGCCTGCAGGACGCGGTCATGCGTGCCGGTAAGGAAGCCGGCCTTTATGGTGGCGAGCTTGAATCGGGTAGCGACGGCCAGCGCCTGGAAACCCTTGAGAAGGCGGGCAGACTGAAGCGGATCACCTTCAATGACCGCGCTGGCATGAAGAAGCTCGTTGATCCGGTCATGGCGGCGTACGCCAAGGAAATTGACGCGCTCGCGGTCTACGAGAAGATCAACGCGGCCTAAGCCGGGTTACAGCTCATGACCGACGCCCCCCGGGCGACACGCGGTCTCTGGCGTCGAATCGGCGACGCCTGGTACCGCGTGCTCTGCGCGCTCATGGTCACGGCACTGGTGGTGCTGCTGGTGCCGGTATTGCTGCAAATCCTGTCCCGACATACCGAGCTGATCCCAAGCTACATCTGGACGGAAGAGCTTGCGCGGCTGATGTTCATCTGGACCGTGATGATCGGTGCAATGGTGGGCATGCGCGAGCGTACGCATTTCGTGGTGGATGTCTGGCCCACACTGTCGGCACGCGCCCATGCGCAGGTCGAGCTGCTGTCGGGGGTTGGCATTCTGGTGTTCGCGGCGGTGTTTGTGTATGGCGGATGGGAATTCACTGAATTCGCCATCTACCGCATCTCCGAACTTGCCGAGCTTCCGCTCTGGACCATTCACATGGCATGGCCGCTTCTGGGCCTCACCTGGCTGCTCTTTCAGGGCGAGCACATGATCGACATGCTGCGCGTTCTTCGATCGACCGACACCGCCCGGAACTAAATCATGGGTCAGCTTCTGTTTTCGCCGGGGCAGGCAGCGGCGCTGTTGTTTGGCGTGTTTTTCCTGCTGCTCGCACTCCGAGTCCCGGTTGCGGTGGCGCTCGGCCTTGCCTGCCTGCCGATGCTCGCGCTCGAGCCGCAGCTCTCGCTCATGCTGCTGGTGCAGGAAACCTTCAACGCCTATAACTCGTTCATTCTGCTGGCGGTGCCTTTTTTCCTGCTCACCGCCAACCTGATGAATATCGGCGGTATCACCGATCGGCTGGTACGACTGTCGCGCGCACTGGTGGGCCGCATGCCCGGTAGCCTCGCGCAGGTCAACGTCGTGCTGTCGATTTTCTTCGCCGGTATTTCCGGCTCCTCCACAGCCGACGCTGCCAGCCAGGGCAAGATCTTCATTGAAGCGCAGGTGAAAGAAGGCTACGACATCAGCTTCTCGGTCGCGATCACCGCGGTGTCTGCCGTTATGGCGGTCATCATTCCG
>JAGWXN010000214.1 GCA_018969885.1 Betaproteobacteria bacterium
AGCCTCCCTCGCTGGGCGTCGGTTCCCTTTACTCACCAACCCGAATCGCCCTCATCGGTGATTGCCGTGCGCGAGGTGGTGCTGTTTGCAGACACCTTCAACAATCACTTTGAGGCCGAGACGCTATCGGCTGCGCGACGCGTGCTGAATGCCGCGGGGTGGCGGGTGCATGTGGCGATGCCGGCCGCGGGCGATGCAACACCGCAGCGGGCGCTCTGCTGCGGCCGCACCTGGTTGTCGGCGGGATTGCTCGACGAGGCGCGCGCTGAGCTTCAGCGTACATTCGCGGCGCTCGTACCCTTTGTTGAACGGGGCATCCCTGTGGTGGGGCTCGAACCCTCCTGCCTTCTCACGCTACGCGATGAGGCGTTGGTGCTTGGTCTGGGTGAGGTCGCACAGAAGGTGGCGGCATCGGCGCAGCTGTTTGAGGAGTTCCTTGCGGGGCAGATGGCGGCGGGCGCGCTCGATTTACCCCTGTCGCCGCAGCCTGGCCTCAAGCTGCTGGTGCATGGTCACTGTCACCAGAAAGCCTTTGATGCGCTGTCGCCGGTACATGCCGTGCTCAAGCGTATTCCGGGGGCAAGCGTTGAGCCGATTGAGTCATCCTGCTGCGGGATGGCCGGCGCGTTTGGGTTCGAAGCCGAGCATTTCGATACCTCCATGAAAATGGCCGAACTCTCGCTTCTACCCGCAGTGCGTGCCGCCGGCGACGGCGCCCTCATCGTCGCGGACGGCACAAGCTGTCGGCATCAGATCCTCGACGGTGCTGGGCGCGAAGCGTTGCATGTTGCCCGTGTCCTGGAACGTTGCCTGTATGATCGCCAAGCCCTGTCAGCCTGACTGGAGCTCGCGCTCCGGGGAGTCATAAATGGATCCGCAACTGCGCAAGGCGGCGCTCGAATATCACGAACTCGGCCGCCCCGGAAAAATCTCGGTTACCGCCACCAAACAGCTCACCAATCAGCGTGACCTCGCGCTCGCCTACTCTCCTGGGGTGGCGGCGGCCTGTGAAGAAATCGTAAAAGACCCGCGCAACGCCTCGCGCTACACCAGTCGCGGCAATCTGGTGGCGGTGATCACCAACGGCACAGCGGTGTTGGGCCTGGGCAGCATCGGGCCGCTTGCAGCGAAGCCGGTGATGGAAGGCAAGGCGGTGCTTTTCAAGAAGTTTGCGGGCATCGACGTGTTCGACATCGAGGTGGCCGAAAACGACGTTGACCGCCTGGTTGAAGTGGTGGCGGCGCTCGAGCCCACTTTTGGTGGCATCAATCTCGAAGACATCAAGGCGCCTGACTGCTTCGAAGTTGAGCGCAAGCTTCGCGCCCGGATGAAAATTCCGGTGTTTCATGATGATCAGCACGGCACCGCCATCGTAGTGGGCGCTGCCCTCAGCAATGCGCTTCGGGTGGTGAACAAGTCCATCACCGAGATCAAGGTGGTTTGTAGCGGCGCGGGTGCGGCGGCGCTTGCCTGCCTGGAGCTGCTGGTTGACCTGGGGCTGCCGCGCGAGAACGTCTGGGTGTCTGATCTGGCCGGCGTGGTTTACGAAGGCCGCATCGAGCTCATGGATCCGCTCAAAGCGCAGTTTGCCCGCAAGACCGAGGCGCGAACGCTTGGCGAAATCATTCAGGACGCCGATGTGTTTCTCGGCCTGTCGGCGGGCGGTGTGTTGAAGCCCGAGATGGTGGCGCGGATGGCGCCCAACCCGCTTATCTTCGCGCTCGCCAACCCCACGCCAGAGATCATGCCCGAGGAGGTGAAATCGGTGCGCGATGACGCAATCATCGCAACCGGCCGCACCGACTATTCGAACCAGGTCAATAACGTGTTGTGCTTCCCGTTCATTTTTCGCGGGGCACTGGATGTTGGGGCCACCTCCATCACGCGCGAGATGGAAATCGCGGCCGTTCAGGCGCTGGCCGAACTCGCCCGCGCCGAGATGTCCGATATCGTGGCGGCCGCCTATGGCGTACCGGGTGGCGGGTTTGGGCGCGAGTACCTCATTCCCAAGCCGTTTGATCCCCGGCTGATCGTCATGATCGCGCCGGCGGTCGCGAAGGCGGCCATGGACAGTGGCGTGGCCACGCGTCCCATCACCGATTTCGATGCCTATCGGTCGCAGCTCGAGCAGTTCGTCTATCACTCGGGCAACTTCATGAAGCCGATCTTCAGCAGCGCCCGCCGAGCGCGTGCCCGGCGGATTGCCTATGCCGAGGGCGAAGACGAACGCGTGCTGCGCGCGGTACAGGTGGTGGTCGATGAAAAACTCGCGCGGCCGGTGGTGATCGGTCGGCCCATGGTGGTGGAGCAGCGGATCGAACGGCTGGGCCTGCGAGTACGGCCCGGCGCCGATTTCGATCTGATCAATCCCGACCAAGACGACCGCTATCGCGAATACTGGAGCGAGTACCTTCGTCTCACCTCGCGCAAGGGCGTCTCTGAGGCTTATGCGAAGCTCGAGATGCGCCGCCGCCCCACGCTGATTGGCGCAATGATGGTTCGGCTGGGCGCAGCCGACGGTATGATCTGCGGCACGGGCGGGCCCTTTTCCGAGCATCTTCGCTACATCGATCAGGTGATTGGCAAGAAGCCGGGCAGCCGCGTGTATGCGGCAATGAACACGCTGATGCTTCCTGGGCGCCAGCTCACACTGGTCGATACCCATGTCAATATCGATCCGGATGCCGAGCAGCTTGCCGAAATCACCGTGGCCGCAGCAGACGAATTGCGTCGCTTCGGCATCCTGCCCAAGGTGGCCCTGCTGTCCCACTCGAACTTCGGATCGTCCGATCACCCGTCGGCGCTCAAGATGCGCGAGGCCCTTGCGTTGCTGCGCAAGCTCGCCCCCGCCCTCGAGGTTGATGGCGAGATGCACGGGGATGCAGCCCTGGACCCATCCATTCGCGGGGTGGCCGATTGCGCGCTGTCAGGCGGCGCAAACCTCCTGGTGATGCCGGGGATCGACGCGGCCAACATCTCCTACAACCTGCTCAAGACGGCGGCCGGCAACAATGTTGCGATCGGCCCGGTACTCCTGGGGGCGGCGCGCCCGGTTCACATCCTCACGCCGTCGGCGACGGTGCGGCGGATCGTGAATATGACTGCCTGGACCGTGGTGGACGCCAACAGCGATCGCTAGGCGCGGAGCCTGTTTCGAGGGGCCCATCCGGCCCCTTGCCTTTCCGGCAAAGGCTGCCGATACTTGCGCGCATGAACCGGATCTACAAAGAATCCGGACAGCGGGGGCACAAGGGAATCCGGATCGGTGGGACGGGTGTTGTCACAGATCCGGTGCGGGACATGCGGCGTATGCGCGCGTGGCTCGACGAACTCGGTCTGCTTTCCCATGTCCGGATCGAGGCAAACAACTCGTCGCTGTGCGCGGGCCTGGTACCCGAGTCGGGCGTCACCTGGGCGCCACACCTTGATACCACCGCGCTGGGTGAGGTGCTCGCCGAACAGTGCGGGCGCGACGAACGCCATACCGAGCGCGAAGTGCTCACGGGCCTGTTGCTGTCGCCGCTCACGCTCGATTTCCCTGATTTCGACGAGTTTGAATCGGCGGTGCGGATTCGTGTTGACACGGCCCGGGCCGGAGCCGCCACGGCACTCCGGTTCGATATCGATCAGTACCGTCCCGAGGCGTATTGGGAACGTCTGGAAACCGGGAGCTTCAGCCTGCGTCCGGGCCGCAGCCTCGTTGGCGCGCTTGCCGCCGCCACGCAGCCCGGTCCGGGCGAGGATCCCTATGGCTTTGGCTGCTATCGCGCCTCCGAATATGTGATGCTGCTTGCGATCGCGCGAGAGGCCGCGCGCGCTCATCCTGAACTCAAGCAGCGCCTGCGTGAGCGCTCGACCCGCCGGCCGATCGAATCGCGCGAATTTCATGAGGTGCTGCTGCGAGAGCTCGGTACCTTTGAAGAGCCCTTGCCCGCTTGCTGGTTTGTCCCCGGCGATCGCATCTGGTTTCGCAATCCCGATGCCCATTCCGCCGATGCCGAGGGCTTCGAAGGCTCCTGGGTCATCTATCTCGGCGACGGATTGTTCTCCAATTTCTGGAAGCGCAATGCGCCCTTCACTCTCGAAAGGAAATGTGTCGAGATCTACCACTGGCGCAACGCTACCTACCGCGGTGAAGATGGTGGCCTCCGGGTGGATGAAGACGAAGTGGCTCGCCGGGTGGCTCTGACCGAAGCCGACCCTGTGGAACATGCGCGTGTGCTTGCTCTGATGCAACGCTGGCGCGACCCGCGAGGTGTTTACGAGCACGGCGGCTGCCTGGACCGCACCCGCGAGTGCGCGCGCTGGGTTCAGCCCAATAGCTGCGATATCGTTTTCTCGCCGGCCTGACCGACCAGGCTGGCGCTTGCCAAACCGCTTGCGCTGTGGCCTAGTACGGAAATGATTACACGATGGTTGTCAGCTTTTGTTTGCACCAGTCTGCTGGTACTGATCGGTTGGCTGGGCGGCGGCATGGCGCCTGCGCAGGCACAGCGCGCCTCGCCCGAAGCGGCCCCAGCGATTGCCTGGGTGGATCTGGCCGAGCTTCCGCCGGAAGCGCGCGAAACACTGCGCCTGATCAAGGCGGGCGGGCCTTTTCCATACGACAAAGACGGTACGCGTTTCGGTAATCGCGAGCGGGTGTTGCCGCAGCGACCGCCGGACCACTACACCGAGTACACCGTCCGCACGCCCGGTGAACGAACGCGGGGCGCGCGCCGGATCGTGGCGGGTGGTGACCCGCGCACTTCGGGTGAGTACTTCTACACCGATGATCACTACAAGAGTTTTCGGCGTATCCGTGAGGCCCCAACCGGGAGGCAGGAACGATGACTGCACTCAGCAACATGCCGGCTCAAGCGATGCTGCCGCTGGCGGCATACGATCTGGATGAACTGCTACGAAACGCCAAACGAAGCAGCCAGACGCTGCTGCGGGCCGACTTTGATGGCGTCGAAGACAAGGCGGGCGTGATGAGTCGAATCGCTGAGGGCTTCGCGCTGCCAGGGCATTTTGGCGGTAATCTCGATGCCCTCTACGACTGCATGACTGATCTCAAGCCGGCAGCCGATGCCGATCAACCCGGCTTTGTCGTGGTGCTGC
The DNA here is from genome assembly GCA_018969885.1 of Betaproteobacteria bacterium. Next base: position 5,104 of record JAGWXN010000214.1, read on the forward strand.
AGCGTCTGCCGGCAGGCGCGCATTTCGATCGTGACCAGCGCGATGCGCTGCTTGATGTATTTCGCGATACCGCCGACTTCTTTTTCGATAAGGGCATCGCGTTTCGCGTGTTTTATTCGGTGGCCGACGCGCGGGCATCGCGTCCGGCTGCCTGACCCGCGACCAGGCTCAAAAATCGCCGGCTAACGCCTGCAGGGCAGCGATTGCGGCCAGTCCGGCGGTTTCGGTGCGAAGCACTCGCGGGCCCAGGCTGACCGCCTGGAAGCCGGCTGAACGGGCCGCCGCCAGTTCTCTTTCATCCAGACCCGACTCGGGTCCCGCCAGTAGACAGATCGGGGAGCGTTCGGGCGCGCTGGCCCGCATGCAGGCCGATAACGCGATGGGCGCCTGTGGGTCGAGCACGAGCCGGAGGGGGGCAGCCGACTGCTCGATCCAGCGTGCAATCGGGCTCGGTTCTTCCACGGTTGGGAGCAGATCGCGCCCGCTCTGCATGCAGGCGGCCTCAGCAACTGCGCGCCAGTGCTCAAGCTTGCGCCGGGCGCGGTCCGTATCGAGACGGACCTGGCTGCGGTTTGAAAAAAGCGGGGTGATGGTGGTGGCGCCCAGTTCCACGGCTTTCTCGACGGTCCAATCCATCTTGTCTG
>JAGWXN010000215.1 GCA_018969885.1 Betaproteobacteria bacterium
TTGATCAGGCCGATGTTCGGGCCTTCAGGCGTTTCGATCGGGCACACCCGACCGTAGTGCGTGGGGTGCACGTCGCGCACCTCAAAGCCCGCGCGCTCGCGCGTGAGACCGCCCGGACCCAGCGCTGACACCCGGCGTTTGTGGGTGATTTCGGACAGCGGGTTGGTCTGGTCCATGAACTGCGAGAGCTGGCTGGACCCAAAGAACTCGCGGATGGCCGCACTGATCGGCTTGCTGTTGATCAGATCATGCGGCATGAGGTTTTCGGTTTCGGCCTGGCCCAGGCGCTCTTTGACCGCGCGCTCGACACGAACCAGCCCAGCGCGGAACTGGTTCTCGGCAAGCTCGCCGACACAGCGCACCCGCCGGTTGCCCAGGTGATCGATATCGTCAATCTCGCCTTTACCGTTACGCAGATCCACGAGAATCTTGATCACTGCGAGGATATCGTCATCGGTGAGCGTCATGGGGCCGATGGACTCGTCGCGGCCCACACGACGGTTGAACTTCATGCGGCCGACCTTGGACAGGTCGTAGGCATCGGCACTGTAGAACAGGCGGTTGAAGAGCGCCTCGACTGCCTCTTCGGTGGGCGGCTCGCCGGGACGCATCATGCGGTAGATCGCAATCCGCGCAGCCGTCTGGTCGACGGTTTCATCAACCCGCAGGGTCTGCGAAATGTAAGGGCCCTGGTCGAGGTCATTGGTGAAGAGCGTGCGGAACTCGCGGACGTTGGCCGCGCGCAGTTTCTTCAACAGGTCTTCGGTGATTTCATCGTTGGCACGCGCCACGATTTCACCGGTATCGGGATCGACCGCGCTCTGCGAAAGCGTGCGGCCAATCAGGTAGTCATCGGGTACCGAGACATGCTTCAGACCCGCGGTTTCGATCTCGCGGATGTGGCGCGCATTAATGCGCTTGTCTTTGGCAACGATGACCCGGCCATCGCGATCGGCAATGTCAAACCGGGCGATGTCACCGCGCAGGCGGTCGGGCACAAGCTCGAGCTGCGCGCCGTCATTCATGAGGCGGAACGAGTCGAAGACGAAGAAGTGCGCGAGGATCTGCTCGGGATTGAGCCCAATTGCCTTCAGCAGAATGGTGACCGGCATCTTGCGGCGCCGATCTACACGGAAATAGAGGATGTCCTTGGGGTCGAATTCGAAGTCGAGCCACGAGCCGCGATAGGGAATGATTCGCGCGGAGAACAGAAGCTTGCCCGAGCTGTGGGTCTTGCCGCGGTCATGCTCGAAGAACACACCCGGCGAGCGATGGAGCTGCGAGACGATGACCCGCTCGGTACCATTGATGATGAACGAGCCCGTGTCGGTCATGAGCGGCACTTCGCCCATGTAGACCTCCTGCTCCTTCACTTCCTTCACCGTGGGCTTGGCCGCCTCGCGGTCCATGATGACCAGCCGCACGCGTGCGCGCAACGGCGCACAGAATGTGAGCCCGCGCTGCTGGCACTCCTTTACGTCAAAGGCCGAGTTGCCCAGCGAATAGTGGACGAACTCGAGTCGCGCCATCTGATTGTGCGAGACGATCGGGAAGATGGAGGAAAACGCGGCCTGCAGGCCCTCGTCCTGCCGCTCGCCTGTGGACACGGCGGACTGCAGAAACCGATCATAGGACTCGATCTGCGTCGTGAGCAGGTACGGCACATCGAGCACGACTCGCCGCTTGGCGAAACTCTTGCGGATGCGCTTTTTTTCGGTGAACGAATAGGCGGAAGCGTGGGCCATGGGCTCTCCCGGGGCGGGTCAGCGGGGACAACGGAGAACGAGACGAAAACACCCAGCCACCGAACCGCGCATGGCGCGTCCGGTGTCCGGGCGATTCGCTTGCTGCAAGGAATGAACCAGCGGGTCGTTACTTGAGTTCGACCTTGGCGCCAGCGTCTTCGAGTTGCTTCTTGAGCGCCTCGGCGTCGGCCTTGCTGATGCCTTCCTTGACGGGCTTCGGCGCACCGTCGACCAGGTCCTTGGCTTCCTTGAGGCCCAGGCCAGTGGCAGCGCGCACCACCTTGATCACCTCGACCTTCTTCTCGCCGGCGGCGTTCAGAACGACGGTGAACTCGGTTTTTTCTTCAGCCGCCGGGGCGGCAGCAGCGGCGGCCGGGGCCGCCACGGCGACGGCGGCGGCAGCAGCCGACACGCCGAACTTCTCTTCCATCATTTTGATCAGGTCGGCCAGATCGAGAACCGACATGCCGCCGATTGCATCGAGGATTTCATTCTTGCTGAGTGCCATGTTGTTACTCCGAAAAATGCTTAAAGGTTTGCAGAATCTGAATGCGTAAGGTGGTTCGACTGACGCTTAGGCGGCTGCCTTCTCACGCTCGTCGCGCAGCGCTGCGAGCGTGCGCACGAACTTGCCGGGCACCTCGTTGAGCGTACGGACGAACGTGGCAACCGGCGCCTGCATCGTGCCCAACAACGTTGCCAACAGCGCCTCACGGCTGGGCATGGTGGCGAGCGCCTTGACCCCCCGTGCGTCGAGCACGGAATTGGGTAAAGCGCCTGCCCTCAGCACCAGCTTGTCGTTGGCTTTGGCGAAGTCGTTGAGAACGCGGGCGGCCGACACGGGATCGGTCGACATGCCATAGATGAGCGGACCGGCCAGATGGTCGGTCAGCCCTTCAAATGGTGTGCCGGCGATCGCGCGCCGTGCCAACGTGTTTTTGAGCACACGCAGGTAAACGCCCGACTCGCGCGCCTGACGGCGCAGCGTTGTCATTGCACCCACATCCAGACCACGGTATTCGGCCACCACGATCGCAGAAGCCTTCGCCACTTCGGCGGCGACTTCCGTGACAACAACGGCCTTGTCTTCTCGATTGAGACCCACGGTCTTCCCCTGGTTAAACGAGAGCACCTTCGGGACGGTGATGAATCGCGCCTTTGCGCGACCTTGCACCCGCCCCGCGAGCGCCCTCAGTTGCTACACGGCGACCGACCGGGGAACTCGCTGCAAACCCGCTTGAAACGGCTGGTCTGTTCACGTTGATCCTCGCTTCGGGGGCGCCATCTGCGCAGGGACCTTTCGGAATTAAAGGATCGCGGCAGACTGCCCGCTCACCCCCCTACGGTCTTTGATAACCCGCTGGTCCTGCGCTCCGCCCCCCGGTAACCCGGGTGGGCGACGCGACTGGACCCACGGCCCAAAGTTCATCTATTCACTAGTTAGGCACCGGCGCAGCCAACATCGATATCAGCCAGCGCGCCGGGACCCGCTTTTCCTTAACTGGCGTTGGCCGAGAATGCGCCCGGATCGACGCGAACACCCACGCCCATCGTGCTCGACACGGCAACCTTGCGCAGGTAGATGCCTTTCGAGCTCTGGGGCCGTGCGCGGTTGAGCGCGTCGATCAGCGCCTTGATGTTGGTTTCGAGCTGCTCGGTGCCAAACGATGCGCGACCGATCGTGGCATGCACAATGCCCGCCTTGTCGGTGCGGTACTGCACCTGGCCCGCCTTGGCGTTGCGCACCGCGCCCGCGACGTCAGGGGTGACCGTGCCCACCCGAGGGTTAGGCATGAGGCCACGCGGACCCAGAATTTGACCGAGGCCGCCCACCACGCGCATGGCGTCGGGCGACGCAATCGCGATATCAAAATTGATGTTGCCCGCTTTCACCTGCTCGGCGAGGTCTTCCATGCCAACGATGTCGGCGCCTGCGGCGCGCGCTTCATCGGCCTTGGCGCCCTGGGTGAAGACGGCCACGCGAACCGATTTTCCGGTGCCGGCGGGCAGCACCACCGAGCCACGAACCACCTGGTCGGATTTTTTCGCATCAACGCCCAGCTGCACGGCAACGTCGATGGATTCATCGAACTTGGCGGTGGCACATTCCTTCACCAGCGACAGTGCTGCGTTCAGGGCGTAGGCTTTCTGCGGTTCGACCTTGGCGCGAATGGCCTTGGCGCGTTTGCTGAGTCGGGCCATGATCAGAGCCCCTCCACGGTAATACCGATGCTGCGGGCCGATCCGGCGATCGTGCGCACGGCAGCGTCGAGGTTGGCGGCGGTGAGGTCGGGCATTTTGACCTTGGCGATTTCCTCGGCCTGCTGGCGGGTGATGGACCCGACCTTGTCGGTATGCGGCCGGGGCGAACCCTTGTCAATCTTGGCCGCCTTCTTGATGAGAATCGTAGCCGGCGGAGTCTTCATCACGAAGGTGAAGCTCTTGTCGGCGTAGGCGGTGATCACCACCGGAATCGGCAGACCCGGTTCAACGCCCTGGGTCTGGGCATTGAAGGCCTTACAGAATTCCATGATGTTCAGGCCGCGCTGACCCAGTGCCGGGCCAATCGGGGGGGCAGGATTGGCTTTGCCTGCAGGGACCTGCAGTTTCACAAAGCCGACGATCTTCTTCGCCATTTGGCGTCTCCAGGTTTGAGTTCAAACGCGCTTTCGGATGACCACCCAATCAGTGGTCGACTTACTTGCGCTCCTCGGACCCCCCGCAGCCTCTGCACTGCCGGGGATGTGCGCCTTGCGGCGCCATTCGTTACACGCTTGGATCGATGCGGGTCAGACCTTTTCAACCTGACCGAACTCGAGTTCCACTGGCGTGGCACGGCCAAAAATGGTGACCGACACGCGCAGGCGACTCTTGTCGTAGTTGACTTCCTCGACGTTGCCGTTGAAGTCGGTGAACGGACCTTCTTTCACACGAACCATTTCGCCCACTTCGAACAGTGTCTTGGGCCGGGGCTTTTCCACCCCTTCCTGCATCTGGGCCATGATTTTTTCGACCTCCTTGTCGGAGATCGGCGAAGGTCGGTTGCCCGCCCCCCCCACAAAGCCAGTGACTTTGTTGGTGTGCTTGACCAGATGCCAGGTGTCGTCATCGAGCACCATTTCGACCAGCACATAGCCGGGGAAGAAACGGCGTTCGGTGATGGTGCGCTGGCCGTTACGCATTTCAACCACCTCTTCGGTGGGGACCAGAATACGACCGAATTTATCCGCCATGCCGGAGCGGTCGACCCGCTCCTGCAGCGCACGGGCAACGCTTTTTTCCATGCCGGAATAGGCGTGCACGACGTACCAACGCTTCGACATTTATTTCTTCCAGCCGAGCAGCAGATCGTAGAGCACCCATTCGAGCGTCTTGTCGACCAGCCAAAGAAAAAGCGCCATCACGACCACGAAGGCAAAAACAGTCAGCGTCATCTGAACTGTTTCCTTGCGCGTGGGCCAGACCACCCGCTGGGTTTCCGCCCAGGAATCTTTTGCAAACGCGAAAAACCGTTGCCCCGGACTCGAGAACCAGGCAATGGCAGCACCCGCCGCCAGTCCGGCGATCACCGACACCACCCGCACGACAGTGGGCTGCTCGGCCAGGAGATAGAAGCCAACGATGCCGGCCACGAGGGCGGCGATCGCCAACCCCACCTTCAGGCGGTCAGCTGTGCTGGAAACGGTTTCGACGGTTTGCTGAGACATGAATGGCCGGTAATTCTAGGAGTCGAGGAGAAAAGTGGCAGGGGCAGAGGGGATCGAACCCCCGACCTTCGGTTTTGGAGACCGACGCTCTGCCAGTTGAGCTATGCCCCTGCTGTCCTGCTCCGAAAGCGACCTATCCGCGCTGACCCCTGAGACGCCGGCGCGGATGGCGCGTTGACCTGCTTACGCAATGACCTTGGCGACGACGCCCGCGCCCACCGTGCGTCCGCCCTCGCGGATCGCAAAGCGAAGCCCCTGCTCCATCGCGATCGGCGCAATCAGCG
>JAGWXN010000216.1 GCA_018969885.1 Betaproteobacteria bacterium
ATACGGGTTGTCATCGGTAAGCGGACCCGCGGACCCAGACGTATTCCACTGCTTGCAGCTGGTGACGCAGGCATGGCAGCCCACACATACATTCAGGTCAATCACCAAAGCGAGCTGTGTCATCGGATCACCTTCATGAGGCCTGCCATCCATCCCAGCCGACGCGGCGCCTTGGCTGGCATCCCCGCCACCGGCCGCATCGCTTCAAACTGCGGAAAGCTCTCAGCGGGCTCGTCTGGCCCCGCCGGAGTAATACGAACCCGAACGTCATACCAGGCCGCCTGCCCGGTGATCGGGTCGGAGTTGGACATCAATGCCTCGGCTTCGCCAATCGGAAGCTCCTCCCGAATGAGATGGTTGAGCAGAAAACCCTGCTGCGATTCATTCGCATCAGGGGTCAGGCTCCACGCGCCGCGCTGCTTGCCGATGGCATTCCAGGTCCAGACAGTATTCGGCTCCACCGCTTCGCTGTGCCTGCACAGGCAGCGCACCTTCCCCCATTCCGACTCGACCCACATCCATGCACCGTCGGCAATGCCGGCCGCGAGCGCGGTACGTGTGTTCACGTAGAGAAAATTATAGGTGTGGATCTGTCGCAGCCAGGCGTTCTGCGAGTCCCATGAGTGGTACATCGCCATCGGGCGCTGGGTCACCGCATGGAGCGGAAACCGTGCGGTGTCGGTGACCTGCCACTCGAGCGGCGTGTAGAAAAACGGTAATGGATCAAAAAACCGCGCCACGCGCTCGCGAAGCCGCTCGGGGGGTTGCTTGCCCGGATGGCGGCCTTCTGCAGCCAACCTGAAGCGCTGCAGGAACTCGGAGTACAGATGGATCACGATCGGATCGCGATCGCGACGCAGCCCCACCGACTGCGCCCAATCGAGGTAGCCCTGGTTCCAGTTGCGCATGTACTGGAACTCCGGCGGCAGGCGGTGATGAAAAACGCAATTGTTTTGCGCATACATCTCCCACTGCCGGGGATTCGGCTCGCCACGAAGCGCCTTGTCGCCGTTCTCGCCCCGCCACCCGGCCAGGAAACCGATGCCCGACCCTGGCGCGGTTTCATAGCGCACCACAAAGTCGGGGTAGTCACGATACTTGCGAGCACCATCGGCGTTGACGAAGGCGGGAAACCCAAGTCGCGAAGCAAGTTCGACCAGCACTTCCTGAAAGGGCTTGCATTGCCCGGTGGGAGGAAGCACCGGAATACGCACAGAATCCACCGGACCATCGAATTCGCTGATGGGCCGGTCGAGCAGCGACATGCAGTCGTGGCGCTCGAGGTAAGTGGTGTCCGGCAGCAGCAGGTCGGCGTAGGCGGTGGTCTCCGAATGAAACGCATCGCACACCACGAGAAACGGGATCTTGTAGTCACCGCTCTCGGTCTTGTCGCACAGCATCTTGCGGACCTCGGACGTGTTCATCGTCGAGTTCCAGGCCATGTTGGCCATGAAGAGCATCAGCGTGTCAATGGGATAAGGATCGCCGCGCCAGGCATTGGTGATCGCGTTGTGCATCAAGCCGTGCGCCGAGAGCGGATGCTCCCAGCTGAACCCTTTGTCGATTCGAACAGGCTCGCCCGCAGCATCGACGAACAGGTCATCGGGGCCTTCGGGCCAGCCGAGCGGCGCACCGTTTAATGGCGTGTCGGGCTTGACCGAATCGGGCCCCTTGGGCGGCCGCGAGTTGGGGGGCACCGCCTTCGGATAAGGCGACTTGTGCCGAAAGCCGCCCGGGCGATCGATCGTGCCGAGAAGACTCATCAAAATGGCGAGCGCACGGGTGGTCTGAAAGCCGTTGCTGTGCGCGGCTAATCCGCGCATGGCATGAAACGCCACGGGGCTGCCGCTCACCGACGCATGCTTTCCCCCCCAACTATCGGTCCAGGCGATCGGGAGCGAAATCCGATGGTCACGCGCAGCGGTGCCGATCTCCTGCGCAAGCTTTCGAATGGTATCGGCTGAGATGCCGGTGATGGTTGCTGCCCACTCGGGCGTGCAGTCGGCCACCCGAGCCTTCAGCAGCTCAAAAGCCGGCGCAGTGGGGGTGCCGTCCGGCATGGTGAAACGTCCGGTCAGTACGGGCACGGCACCCTCTGCATGATCACTCACCGGACGATCGGTGTTCCGATCCCACCAGAAAAAGTTATGCGGCCGAAGCGGGTTCACGACATCCCCCTCCGGATTACGAAGCATCAGGCCATAGTCATCGCTGGCCGGGTCGAGGTTAACCAGCTGGCCAGCGTTGGTGAAGCGGGACACAAAATCATGATCCATCAGATCATGGGCAATCAGCTCGTGAATGAGGGCGAGCATGAGTGCGCCATCGGTGCCGGGTCGGATCGCAATCCACTGATCAGCGATGGCCGCATAGCCGGTACGAATCGGGTTAATCGCAATGAACCGGCCGCCCGCTCTTTTAAATTTGGATAGCGCCACCTTCATGGGATTGCTATGGTGGTCTTCAGCTGTGCCGATCATCACAAAAACGCGGGCACGCTCGAGATCGGGACCGCCGAATTCCCAGAACGATCCGCCGATTGTGTAGATCATGCCTGCGGCCATGTTGACCGAGCAGAAGCCGCCGTGGGCTGCGTAGTTGGGCGTGCCGAATTGCCGGGCAAACAGACCCGTGAGCGCCTGCATCTGATCGCGCCCGGTGAAGAGCGCGAATTTTTTTGGGTCTGTTGCGCGCAGATGCCGCAGCCGTGACTCCAGCGTGGCGAATGCCTCGTCCCAGGAGACCTCCTCAAATTCACCCGCGCCACGCTCGGACCCGGGCTTGCGCCGAAGCGGCAGCGTGAGCCTGGCGGGCGAGTACTGCTTCATGATGCCGGCCGAGCCTTTTGCACAGATCACGCCCTTGTTCAGCGGATGGTCGGGGTTGCCATCGATGTAGCGCACCTGACCATCGCGCAAATGAACGCGGATGCCGCAGCGGCAGGCGCACATGTAGCAGGTGGTGGTTTTAACTTCGGTCCTGGCACCCGGCACGGGGGGCGCAGCCGGGTCGTGAAGCGGCGATGTAGGCATCGGAGTGCGTGAGCGGACCGAAGTGGAGACCGAGCGGATTATCCCCTACCCGTTGCCCGCCGAAAACCCGGCGCGAGTCACCCAGCGGAATCAGGGGAGATTCGATGCGCGTTTGGGCGCGTCCGGCAGACTTCGCCGAGGTAAGTGCCGCAGAGCGCTTTGCCCTCAACCCATTTCCACCACGAGGATAGACGCGATGGCTTCACGCTCTCTGTTCCGCCCGCGTTCATGGACCGCTGCCCTGACCTGCGCTTTTTCTCTGCTCGTCGCCCCAACCCTTGGGTCTGCGCAGGACTTTCCGAGTCGTCCGATTACGCTCACCATGCCCTACGCCCCGGGCGGTCCGGGCGATGCCATTACCCGCGTATTCGCCTCGTCGCTCCAGAAGCATCTGGGCGTACAGGTGGTGGTCGACAACCCCGCCGGTGCGTCGGGTACGATCGGCACCGCCAAGGTTGCTCGCGCCCGGCCTGACGGCTACACGCTCCTCATGATTCATGTGAGCCACGCCACCAATGGCGCCATGTTTAAGAGCCTCCCCTACAGCCCGGTGGAGGATTTCGAACCCGTGGCGCGAGGCACCAGTGGCCCGATGGTGATCGTGGCGCGGCAGGGATTCCCCGCAACCACCCTCCCCGAGTTCATCCAGTATCTGCGCGCAAACGCCGACAAGATCAGTCTTGCTCACGCTGGGGTCGGGTCGGCTTCGCACCTGTGCGCGCTCATGATGATGAGCGCTCTGAATGTGAAGCTCAATGAAGTGCCCTACAAGGGAACCGCTCCTGCGCTGGCCGACCTGATGGGTGGTCAGGTTGATGTGCTGTGCGATCAGACCTCGGGCACGGTGCCGCAGGTAAGAACCGGCCGGATTCGGGCGGTTGCTGCAGCAGGCAGGGGTCGACTGCCGCAGCTTCCCGATGTGCCAGCGGTTGCCGAGGCCGGTGTCGACGGCCTTGAAATCAATATCTCGTTCGGACTCTATGCCCCCAAAGGAACACCCAAGCCAGTGATTGACCGTCTGGTTGAAGGCATGCAGAAATCGGTCGCCGATACCGACACCCGCGCACGGTTGGAAGCAATGGGCGTTGCAGCTGTGCCCGTTGACCAGGCGACGCCGGAAGCGCTCCGCGCGCATCTCAAACGCGAGATCGACACGCTGGTGCCACTGTTGGTGCGCGCAGGGGTGCAGCCGAACTGAGTGAGGCTGCGTAGGCGCGCGTTTCGGAGGGTAGTCGGTTGCTTTACAGAATTCCCAATGTCGGGCGTACACTGACCTAAGAGACGACAGACACCCCAATCGGGGACAAGGAGACTTCCATGGCAAACGCCGCGACTCGAACGGTGAAGGGCAAGCTGGTACATACCGATCTCAACAGTGCCCCGTTGGTGCAGGGGCGACGTGCCTTCTTCGCCTATCGCGACCTCGGTGTGGCGGACGCCTCCGAAGGCATGCTCAAAGCTCAGGTTCAGCAGACCAAGAAAGGTCTGGGAGAACCCACCGGATGGCACTACCACACCTGCGACGGTCAGTTCGTCTATGTCCTCAAGGGCTGGGTCGACCTCGAATTCGAAACTGGCGAAAAGCTACGCCTCGGTGAAGGCCACTCCTGCTACATCCCTGGAGGACTGATTCACAACGAAACCGGCATGTCCCTCGACTTCGAGGTGCTCGAGGTTCATCTGCCCGCAGACAGAATGGGCACGGTTCCAGTCGACGCGCCGTTCTGATGAATTGGAGCCGTGAATGACTTCAACCACTCTGGATCAGCTTGCCTGCGCGCAGGTGCTGGGCCGCCTCTTCCACCGGCTTGATACCTTTGACTACCACGGGGTCGCCGCGCAATTCTCTGAGTCGTGTGAGTGGCACCGCCAGGGCAAGGTGCTGCGAAGCCATGCGGACATCATCGCCGCACTCAACCTCCGACCGCAGCATCTGTTCGTGCAGCATATTCTGCATGACGTCGTGTGCGATCCAGCGGGTGCGGACAGCATGACCGGCTTCGCGTACATGAGCGTGTTTCGGAAAGAGTTCGATCGTCCACCACAGATTCCGCTACCCACCGAGCGCCCGGACATGCTGATTTCGTGGAATGCAGCGTTCACGCGCGAAGGCGTCAACTGGCGCATCAAACGGCTCTCGAACACCGCGCTCTATCGATAGCGCCGCCGTTCCTTACCCCCACCAGTTGTGACGGCGCGAAAATCCGCCGTCAATCTCCAAAACTGCGCCGGAGGTATAGCTGGATCGCGGGGAGGCGAGAAACACAACCGATGCGGAAATCTCTTCCACCTCGGCGGGTCGGCGGAACGCTGCATGAGCGCCGAGTTCTGCCCAGCGGGCTTCATCGCCAAACCGCTCTCGGGCGCGCCCTCTCAGCAGGGTCTCGAGACGGCTGGTCAGCACCATGCCGGGGCTGACGCCCACCACGCGAACACCATGATCCGGCCCCTTGCTGCCCAGCGTTCGGGTGAGCGCCTCGAGCGCCGCATTGCCGGTGCTTCCTGCCGCATAGCTCGGATCAAGGCCGGTTGCTGAGGCGCCGATGACATTTACGATGACGCCCCGCTGTCGCGCAATCATTCGGGTATAAAACTCGCGCATCATGCCGACGTAGCCAAACACCTTCAAATCCCAGGCGCGGCGCCACGTCTCCTGGGAAACCTGTTCAAGCGCGCCGCCCGGGATCGCG
>JAGWXN010000217.1 GCA_018969885.1 Betaproteobacteria bacterium
CCGGTTAAATGAGCACTATCCTTGTTACAGGACTGAATGGACTGATTGGCCGGGCGGTGGCCGACCGGCTGGTTCGCGATGGCCGATCCATCGTTGGGATGGACCAGCGGGTGAGCTCCCACGAGCCCTTTCCGGTGCTGGCGCACGACTTGCCGGATCCGCACCGTTGGCATGAGGTGATCCAGCGTTTTGGCATCACCGACATTATTCATCCGGGAGGTATCTCGGGGCCCATGCTGCTCCCGGATGCGCCAGCCCGGATTGTCGACATCAACCTCGCGGGTGTCGCGGGCCTCCTTGAAGCGGCGCGCATTCACCGCATCCGCCGGGTGGTCTGTTTCTCCTCAGTCGTGGCCTATGGCGATCAGCCCGACCTGTCGCCGGTCACCGAGCGCACCGTGCTGCAACCCACCACGATGTACGGCGCGACCAAGGCGGCGGGCGATGCGCTCATCAATGCCTATCATGCGCAATTCGGGGTCGATGCGGTGTCGCTACGCGTGGCTGGCTGCTATGGTCCCGGGCGGGTGACGCCCTGCGTGATCCGGCAAACCCTGGAGGCGGGATTGCGCGGGGAGGCTGCGCGGTTTCGAAGTGACCCGCGGCGGACGCGACAGTTCGTCTATGTTGATGATGTCGTCGATGCAGTGGTGGCTGCGTTGGATACGCCTGCACTCACTCAACGCACTTACAACCTCGGACCAGGCGTGGCGCACAGCCTCTCAGAGGTCGAGGCTGCGATTCGCTCCTGTCTGCCTCAGGCCCGCATCATCGACGATCCGAACGGCGCAATGCTGGGTAGTTTCGGCTTGGGGGTGCTCAGCATCGAGGCTGCGCAGCGCGATCTCGCGTTCTCGCCGCGCATGCCGCTCGCTGAAGGCGTGAAGCGCACGCTAGCCTGGGTCAGGCAGCGCGGAGTCGGTTGAATCGTCTTCGGGTTGGGTGCGGATGCGGCCCGTTTATACATCGCGTACATGCCGCAGCAGCTGGAACGATACCCGCCAGCGCTGCCCGTCGCAGTCGATCGTGGCGGTCTGCGCGTTGACCCGGGTGATCACGCCGATCCGCGGTTGCAGATGACGATCGTCGAAACTCACCCGGTCGCCGGTCCGGAACGACTCGCGCGTCGGTTTGGGCGGGGGCGAGGGCGGCGGGTCGCTCGCCAGGTCAGCTGGGCTCGAGGCATCCGGCTCGATTGCCACATACGGCAGCTTCCAGTGCTGGCGAAGCGCATCGTCGCGAACGACCGCATGGCGATCCTGTAGATCCACCACCCGACCGCTTCGCATCGCGAGTTCGGCGGTGTTGTTACGATGATCAACGAAACGGACAGCCTGGCCGACATGCAGCCGGGTGCGGACGTCAAGAATGCGTCGTGGATCGGTCAGCAGTCGATCAAGTACCAGGCTCAGGTGATAGAGGTCGACGCTGCGGGAGCGATGGAGAGCCTCCAGGGTGTCGGGATTGATCATCAGTCGCCTCTCCTGGGCCGGTCGTGGAAAATGAACAGCATACCGTTTCGGTGGACGCTTCACGGGTCGCCTTATGTCCGTGCTCCGCAGTATCGTTTGCCATTCCCATCATCGGAGTCCGCCCATGGCTGCCCCCATCGATCTCTACACTTGGAATACGCCCAACGGACGCAAGATCAGCGTTGCCCTTGAAGAAATGGGTCTGCCCTACGCGGTACATCCAGTGGACATCACCAAAGGGCGTCAGCACGACGCGTCGTTTCTTCGAATCAGTCCGAATAACCGCATTCCGGCCATCGTCGATCATGATGGCCCGGGAGGCGAGCCACTCAGCGTTTTCGAGTCGGGCGCGATCCTCATTTATCTGGCCGAAAAAACCGGTCGCTTCCTGCCGGTTGACCGCCGTGCGCGCGTGCAGGCGCTGGAGTGGCTGATGTGGCAGATGGGCGGGTTCGGTCCCATGCCCGGGCAGGTGCACCATTTTCTGGGGGTGAGCGACCCGCAGGATCAGCGCTATGGGCTCGAGCGCTACAGCAAGGAAACGCATCGCCTCTACGGCGTCATGAATAAGCGGCTGGGTACGCACGAATTCTTTGCCGGCGAGCTTTCAATTGCCGACTTTGCCATTCTCGGCTGGGCCTGGCGGCACGAGCGCCATCAGGTTGACTTGAATGCCTACCCCAATGTGAAACGCTGGTACGACCAGATGATGGCAAGGCCTGCGGTTCAGCGTGGCTTTGCGGTGGGGATGAACTAAACGAAGGGGGCGCAGGCCCCCTCGTGGTTATACGCTTCACCGGTCTGCCGAGCTCACGGGTCTGCCGCGCTCAGCCCAGCACCGCCGCCGCCGCCCAGCTGTAGAGCGGAATGCCCGCCAGTAGATTGATAGGAAAGGTGATGCCCAGCGACAGGCCGCAGTAAAGCGCGGGGTTGGCTTCGGGAATCGCCTGGCGCATGACGGCTGGCACCACGATGTAGGACGCGCTTGCCGACAACACCATGAGGAGCGCGGCATCGGTGGCGGGTAGCCGGAGGGCGGCGCCCAGAGCCAGGGCGAGCGCGGCATGCACGATCGGTGCGAGCACCGCGTAGGCGATGAGAAGCGGGGGCGCCTTGCGTGCGTCACCGAGATTGCGCGCCACGGTGAGGCCCATGTCGAGCAGGAAAAAGGCGAGCATTCCCTTGAACAGATCGATCGAAAACGGCTGCATGACCGCGCGTCCGGACTCGCCGCTTAGCATGCCCACCATGAGCCCTCCGATCAGGAGCAGATGTGAACCGTTGGTGAGTGACTCATGAAGAATGCGCCCAATCTGCGAGCCCGCGCCTGGCCCGGTGAGCGTGACCACCGCTGCGTTGCCTCCCGGCAAAAGTGACCTTGCGCTGTGTTCGGTGCGTAGCGCGTTCGCAATGAGCACCGCGACCAGAATGGCGGGTGACTCCATGAGTACCAGTGCGACCGCCATGTGACCGCCCGCTGGCGTGCCCAGGTCTTCAAGATACTGCGCCGCCGTGAGAAAAGTGACCGCACTGACCGATCCATAAGACGCTGCGATGGCGGCTGCATCGAAGCGGCCAATACGGTGTCTGAGCACGAAATACCCTAGGATCGGGGCAATTAGAGCCATCAGCACGGCGCCAAGAAGGCTGGCCGCGACAGACACGGTGAGGCCAGACTCTGCGAGCGCAAAACCGCCTTTCAAGCCGAGCGCCATCAACAGGTAGAGCGACAGGAATCGGGCGATGGGTGCCGGAATTTCCAGATCGGATCGGATCAGACCGGCGAACACACCGAAGACAAAGAACAAGATGGCAGGATCGAGCAGTGCGGGCATGGTGTTTAACCTCCACCGCGATTGTCGTCAAAGACCAATTACCTTGTAAAATTGATATTTATATACTTATGTATCAGTAAATATCGATATATGAATACGCTCACTCCTCGTCAGATGCGGCTTTTTCTTGCACTTGCGCAAACCGGTAGCGTGAGTGCGGCTGCGCGCCTCATGCACATCACCCAACCCACTGCCTCGATGCAGTTACGCGAAATCACGAGCACCGTTGGCATGCCGCTCTACGAGGTCATCTCCCGAAAGGTCAGGCTGACCGAGGCTGGCCTTGAGCTCGCGCGTACCGTTCGCCTCGTGGCGGAGGAATGGGATCAGTTCGCGCAGCGAATCGATGCCATGCGAGGACTCAGGCGGGGGCGTCTGCGGGTCGCCATCGTGAGCACTGCCGAATATTTCGTCCCCCGCCTGGTGGGCTCTTTTTGCCGCCGGTATCCCGAAATCGAGGTCTCTCTCGAGGTGCAAAACCGGGACGGCGTGATGAGGCGCCTGCGCGAGGGACTGGATGACCTCTATGTCATGTCCATGCCGCCCGAAGACATCGAGCTCGACGATCAGATCTTCATGGCCAATCCCCTGGTCCTGATTGCGGCCACCGGCGATCCGCTGCTCCGCGGTGCGGGGTCCCTCGCGCTCGCAACACTGTCCTCACAGCGGTTCATCCTACGGGAGCCTGGATCGGGCACCCGCATGGCGGTTGATCGCTATTTCCGTCGCCGGGGGTTCCGGCCGCGCGTGCGGCTGGAGCTCGGCAGTAACGAAGCCGTCAAGGAAGCGGTGGCGGGCGGATTGGGGCTGGGCGTGGTGTCGCGGCACACGCTTCACGGGCGCGAGCGCGAAGACGGTGTGGCGGTGCTTCAGGTTGAAGGTTTTCCCGTCAATTCATCCTGGCATGTCGTGCACCCTCGCGCACGCCAGGTGTCGCCGATTGCGGCTGCGTTTCGCGAGCACCTGCTGTCAGGCGAGCCAACGAGCCGTCGTTCGCCGCGGTCGAACTGACGGCGCCCATTGCCAGCCGATACCCTCCAAACATGACAACGCATCCTTACGCTCGCCTGCCTGACAGCCTGAACGACTGCCTGGCGCTCGACCATCACGATCCGCTTCGCGCCTTGAGCAAGCAGTTCACCCTGCCCGAGGGAATCATCTACCTCGATGGCAATTCCCTGGGCGCCCTGCCGCAGGCGACCGCGGCACGAGTCAACGATGCGGTCACCCGGCAGTGGGGTCGGGGCCTGATTCGCAGCTGGAACGAAGCGGGGTGGTTTGAACTGTCGCAGCGCGTGGGCGACCGGATCGCGCGTCTGATTGGCGCGGGGGAGGGCGAGGTGCTGGCGGTGGATGGCACCTCCATCAACCTCTACAAGGTCTTGTGCGCGGCGCTCGATCTTGCGTCGGCGCGATGCGCGGGGCCGCTCACCGTATTGAGTGAAGGGGGCAACTTCCCCACCGATCTCTACATCGCCGAAGGGGTGTGCCGTGAGCGGGGTGCCTTGCTCCGCTGCGTAGACTACGCTGGGCTCAACGCAGCCCTTGCAGCCGGCGTCGATGTGGTCATGCTCACCCACGTCAATTATCGAACCGGCGCCATGCACGACATGGCCGCGCTCACTCGCTGTGCGCAGGCGGCCGGCGCGTTGGTGATCTGGGATCTCGCGCACAGCGCAGGGGCGGTGCCAGTGGATCTGCATGCGGCCAACGCCGACTTCGCTGTCGGCTGCGGTTACAAATACCTGAATGGCGGACCCGGCGCACCGGGCTTTGTATGGGTCCATCCGCGCCATGCCGACCGTGCGCTGCAGCCGCTTTCAGGATGGTGGGGGCACGCAGCGCCGTTCGCCTTCACGCCGGGCTATCGCCCAGCGCCAGGCATCCTTCGCTACCAGTGCGGCTCGCAACCCATCCTCAGCCTGGTTGCACTCGACGAAGGGGTCAAGAGTGTGCTCGCGGCCGAGCCGCTGGGGGGCATCACGGCGCTCCGCGCCAAGTCGCTCGCGCTCACCGAACTTTTCATTCGGCGCGTTGAACCATTGCTGGCCGCGCATGGTTTGGGTTTGGCCACGCCCCGTGAGCACGCTGCGCGGGGTTCACAGGTGAGCCTCACGCGAAGCGAAGGCGCCTTTGAAATCATTCAGGCGCTGATCGCGCGTGGCGTCATCGGCGACTTCCGTGCGGGCGACGCGAGCGGGCACCCCGACATCCTGCGCTTTGGCTTTACGCCGCTTTATGTCGGGTTTGCCGATGTCTGGCGCGCGGCTGACCACCTTCATGCGGTCATGGCGAGCAGCGAGTGGCGCGCGCCGCAGTTCGCTTTGCGGCGCGCCGTCACCTGACGCCACGCGGCTACTGCAGAGGCGACACCTGAATGCTGCG
>JAGWXN010000218.1 GCA_018969885.1 Betaproteobacteria bacterium
GATGACATAACAAATCCTGGTCTGACTTGCGCGTAGAAACCTGGGTGGGTGATCTCGCCGGGGGCAATCGCAGTCTATTCGCTGGGCCCCCCCAAAAGATCGCATAGTATTTCCACTATACCCCGCGTGGAACGTAGCAGTCTGGTCGGGGACTGAAGCCAATCCATCCCAGGGAATCAAGCATGCGAAGCGGTCATTTGTGGTGGGCGTTGTTGTTCGGAATGATTTCAGCCGGGCCGCTCGCGGCTCAGTCCGAAGCGCCAACTTTTCCGTCCAAGCCGGTTCGGATCATCGTACCGTATACCGCCGGTGGCGGCACCGACACGGTGGCGCGCGGTCTCGCGCAGCACCTCTCCGAGCAGTGGGGGCAGCCCGTCATCGTGGAGAACCGTCCGGGTGCGGCAACCATGATCGGCGCGGAAGCGGCAGCGAAGGCTCCGCCGGATGGCCACACCCTACTGTTCTCAGACAGCGCAACCTTTGTGATCAATCCCCATCTCAGCCGCAAAATGCCCTATCGGCCCCTGGTGGATTTTGCCCCCATCACGCTGGTGGTGAGGCTTGCACCGGTGGTAGCGGTATCGGCGACGCTACCCGTCAGCACGCTGAGCGAATTCATCGCCTACTCGAAGACACAATCCGGAAAGCTGAGCTATGCGTCGTTTGGCGCCGGCTCCTATCCCCATGTTGTTTCGGAGCAGCTCAAGCGCATGGCGGGCATCGACCTGATCCATGTTCCCTACAAGGGATCCGCCGCTGCGGTCACCGACATGCTGGGCGGGCAACTCTCGATGCTGATCGTGACGCTGAGTGTGTTTGAACAGCATGAAAAGACGGGCCGAATTCGTGTGCTGGCGGCGGCCACCGAGCGCCGCCTCAGCTTGCGGCCGGATTTGCCGACGGTGGCGGAGGCCGGCGTGCCGGGCTATGCGGTAAGCGTCTGGTTTGGGCTGGCAGCGCCAGCAGCCACCGCAGAGCCGGTTTTGGAGCGGATACACGCCGACGTATCTCGAATCCTCACCAACCCTGCCTACCTTGAGCGCTACGTCACGGCGCTATCGCTCGAACCCGGCGGTATGTCGCGTGCGGCGTTCGCGCAATTGCTGAAAGAAGAGGATGCGCGGTGGGGGCAGCTTGTGCGGGACTCCGGCGCGCGAATCGACTAACAGTGCGTCAGTACGCACTGCCTTCAGATCGTGTCGTTAGCGATCCGGATTCAGCAGACCCGCCGCCTTGGCAATGCGCCAGGCGCCGCGGGCGGCGAGTGCGCCGTCCAGGGTGACGGATGGCTCGCCCGCCATGGTCAGCACGGCAGCGTATCGCGCGCAAAGCGCCGGTTCCCCCACCAGGTGCACGCATGACGATGTCTTAGCCGCTGCGCTTTCGCCCGACCCAACGCGTTCATCGGCCGTAGCGGATCGCAGCGAGCCGTTGCGTTGCCCCGCAGCCACTTCCGCGCCGATCAGGAGCCCGGACAAATAGTCGGCCAGGGCATGCGGCTCGAGACGATTCATCAGGCCAGCGGTTCGCACTGAAAAGAGGAGCGTGCTGAGTGACTCGGGTGCGTGCAAGCCACGTGTCGCGCCGAGTTCGAATGCGTGAACTGAACCTTCGCCGTTCGCCATCAGCCTGCCAAGAATGCTGTGCTGCGAAAGCACCGCAAAGAGCTCGCCGGTCATCCAGGTGCGGCAGCCCAGGATCGAGCCGGAGGGGCCACAACGAACCCATTTTGAATGCGTGCCGGGAAGGATGACGGTTGCGCCGTCGGGGAGATCGGCGCCCCACACTTGGGTCTCTTCGCCCCGCATGACGTCATCGACCGCGTCGGCTTGAGTCCCGTTCACGCACGCGATGCCAGGGATCAGATGTAATTCGCCCCCGTCATTCAGTCGTATCCTGGTGAGCGCGGCTGCGGCGGCAGCGGGGGTAGTGGGGGCTTGGAGGTAGGGCGCTTCAACCCAACCCTGGCGGCTCCCGATCATGCCGCTCGCGATCACCACCATCGACGGATCGCGCAGCCAATCCGCGCAGAGTGCACGCAGCGTACCCTCAAACTGACCCGGTTGAACATTGAGAATGCCGGTTGGAGCGCTGCGCTGGGCAAGCGTCTCGCCTGTCTCGTCGAGGAGCAGGGCGCGCAGATTGGTGGTCCCCCAGTCAAGCGCGATCAGTCGCGCGGGGGGGGCGGCTGGGTCAGTCTGTTGCAGACGGGTCTGGGAGCGGCTCATTGAACGTCGGTGCGAATATAAATGGCGCGACTGTGATCAGAACTCGAGATTGTCGATGAGGCGGGTCGAGCCCAGCTTCGCCGCCGCAAGCACGACCAGGGGTTCGTCGACCGACTGGGGTGGCTGCAGATCAGAGCGTCGACGAACCGTCAGATAGTCGGGCTGCCAGCCACGGGCGCTTAGCTCTTTCAGTGCCGCATGCGCACTGTCCTCCAAGGCGGCAGGCGTGCGAAGAGCGCCTGCCGCGTGGCGGTCGGCGATACGGCGAAGTGCAGCCTGGAGCTGGGGCGCCTCCGCGCGATCGTGGGCTGACAGATAAGTGTTGCGCGACGACAGGGCAAGCCCGTCGGCGGCGCGAGTAGTCGCTACGCCTATGATGGTGATCGGTAACGCCATCTGGCCCACCATGCGCTCGACGATCATCAGCTGCTGGTAATCCTTCTTGCCAAAGATAGCTACCTGCGGCTGCACAATATTGAATAGCTTGTGAACGACGGTCGCGACACCAGTAAAAAAGCCCGGCCGGAAGGCACCCTCGAGAATGTCGGCGATCTCGGTTGGCGGCGTAACCTGAAATCGCTGAGGCTCGGGGTAGAGCTCGTTCTCATCAGGCGCAAAGGCCACGTCACACCCCGCTGCGGTGAGCGCAGCCACATCCTGCGCAAGCGTTCTCGGATAGCGATCGAAGTCCTCATTGGGCGCGAATTGGAGCCGATTGACAAAGATGCTGGCGACAACGGTATCGGCATGCGCCCGTGCCTTCGCCACCAGGTCGAGATGACCTTGATGCAAGTTGCCCATGGTGGGCACAAAAGCTACGCGGGTCCGGGTCGAAAGTGCCCGGCGAAGATCGGCGACGGTGTGAAGGGTCTGCATGGTCGGGACAGGATGCGGGTCGGGAGCGTGCCAGCGCCAGGTGGGCGCATTCGCGCGCAGATCGGAGACTACCGCATCCCGCCGGGCCATCACCCGCAACTGGTGTATGTTCGGGCGGGGTAATTGGCGCGCGTTGGCGCCGTTCACAATCGCTTCCGGAGGCTCCCGGTGAAACGCAAGCAAAAACCGAATCTGTTGGTGATCCTGATTGATGATCTGCGCTACGACGAATTCGGCGCGGGGGGGCACCCCTACATGAAGACGCCGCATATTGACCGGATCGCTCACGAGGGCGCTTTGTTTACGCGTGCCTTTCACACCACGCCGATCTGTTCGCCCAATCGGGCTTCGATCTTGAGTGGCCAGTACGCCGGCCGCCACGGCATCATCGACAACGTGGCGCGTGATGCCATGAGCCACCGGCTGCCTAACTATCACCTGGAGCTGCAGCGGTTGGGTTATGAAACCGCGCATATCGGCAAATGGCACATGGGTAACGACGGGCGCCCACGAGCCGGTTATGACCGCTGGGTGAGCTATGACGGGCACGGCCGGCTCACTGATCCGGTGCTGAACCATGACGGACGGTACCGTCATCACCGCGGCTACATCACCGACATCATGAACGAGCTCGCGCTTGACTTCGTTGATCGCCGCCACGACAAGCCGTTTTCGCTATTTTTTGCCCACAAGGCGGTTCACCCTGACGCCGAGCAGGCCGCTGACGGCACGCTCAAGATCTCTGCACAGGGGGGCTATGTGGTGGCCGAGCGGCACCGCAACCTATACGCGCGCGACGTCTTTCCCCCCACGCCCAACATGCTCGGTCCGGCGGAGGTCGTGAAGTCAAAGCCCGCCTGGGCGGAGTGTTTCGAATTGCGCGAGCAGAAGGTCTCCAAGCAGATACTCAAGGCCGTGCATTCCGGGACCCAGCGCGAGATCCGGCTACGCGCACAGATGATGGCTGCCGTCGATGAAGGCGTCGGCGCCCTCCTGAACGCCCTCGAAGCACGTGGCGAGCTCGACAATACCTGCATCGTGTTTCTGGGTGACAACGGCTATTTCTTTGGCGA
This sequence comes from Betaproteobacteria bacterium, assembly GCA_018969885.1. The sequence goes on from JAGWXN010000218.1 coordinate 4,178, forward strand.
GCACGGGCTTGGACCCGAACGACGCTTTGCCTACGAAGAAGGCATCCGCTCTCCGTTCGCGGTGCGCTATCCGCCTGCGATACGCGCGGGTTCGCGCCGGGATGGCCTGGTGATCTGTCAGGACATTGCCCCCACGCTGATCGAACTGGCGGGCGGCAAGCCCGGGCCCCAGATTCAGGGACGCTCGCTTCTTCCCATGTTCGCCTCATCGCGGGCGCGGCTGCGCCGCTCGCTGATGGTGGAGTACTGGGCTGAAAACGCCATGCCCTGGCTGGTGGGAATGAGCTACAAGGCAGTGCGGACCGAGCGCTATAAATACATTCACTGGGTCAATCGCGGCCGGGACGGCGAACTCGACGAGCTCTACGACCTCGAGACCGATCCCTGGGAACTCAGTAATCTCAACCGGTCACGGGCGCATGCAGCGACGCGCGAACGCCTGCGGCGTGAGCTGGGCACACTGGTCAAACAGTCGGTCGGACTCTGAAGGCATGAAGACCCCGTCTGCGCGGGCCGACCGTGCAGGCGGGCTCCATACCGTCAATCCACCTTCGCGCCTGAGGCGCGGACCAGCGGCACCCACTTCGCAAGATCGTCACTCACGATCTTCGCAAATTGCGCCGGACTGATGGCGGACGCGAGCTCGAAGCCCTGCTGGGCGAGCCTTCCGCGGAGCGCTGGCTCATCGAGCACTTTGCCGATTTCACCATGCAGGCGTTCGACGATGTCGGTGGGTGTGCCGGCACGGGAAACAAATCCAAACCAGGTGTTCACTTCATAGCCCTTCACGCCCAATTCGTCGAGCGTGGGGACATCGGGCAGAAGCGGGGACCGAGTGAGGCTGGTGACGGCCAGGGGCTTGAGCTTGTTATCGCGAATCTGGCTGATGACCGTGGGCGTATTGAAGAAGCCCATGTTCACCTCCGCTGACATCACCGCCAGGATGCCCTGGGGCGCCCCCTTGTACGGCACGTGAATCAGCTCGGTTCCTGTCATGCGCCCGAACAACACGCCCGACAAGTGATGGCTCGTGCCGCTTCCGCCAGACGAGAAGGTGAGGGTACCGGGCTTGGCCTTAGCCTGGGCGATGACATCGGCCGGGCGGGACGCAGCCGCACCGGGCGGCACGATCATCACGTTGGAGACACCGCCAACAAAGCGGATGGTCGCGAAGTCTTTGATGGAGTCATAGCCCGGCTTTTCATAGAGCGCCTGGTTGAACACCAGCGTGCCCTGCGACGCAAAGCTGATGGTGTAGCCATCAGGGGCTGACCGTGCAATCTCGGCCATGGCGATGGTGCCGCCTGCGCCCGGTTTGTTCTCCACCACCACCGGCTGACCTAAGGTCCGGGACAGCTCCGTGCCCACGGCACGGGAGATTATGTCGGCGGTACTGCCCGCGGCCAGCGGAACCAGCAAACGAATTGGGCGGGTCGGCCAATTCTGCGCCATGGCTGAACCGGCGGATAGGGCTGCGAGCACGATCGCAA
>JAGWXN010000219.1 GCA_018969885.1 Betaproteobacteria bacterium
CCCTGGGCGGAAGCCTTGCCAACAACGACCCCGCTGCCTGTTACCCGGCGGCAGTGCTCGCGCTGAAGGCTTCCATCCGTACCGACCGCCGCAGCATCGAAGCCGATGAATTCTTCACTGGCATCTACCAGACGGCACTCGAGCCCGAAGAAATCATTGAGTCAGTTCGGTTTGCGCAGCCGCTCGCAGCGGCCTACATCAAGTTTCGGCAACCGGCCTCGCACTATGCGCTGGTTGGCGTGTTCGTCGCGCGATTCGCCGATGGGGTTCGCGTGGCCGTCACCGGCTCGGCAGCGTGTGCCTTTCGGGTGCCGGCGCTCGAACAGGCGCTTTCGGCCAGTTGGTCCGCAGCGGCCGCACGCGGCGTCAAGGTGAGCGCGTCGGATCTCAATGCCGACCTTCATGCATCGGCCGAGTACCGCGCCCATCTTATTCCGGTACTCGCCGCGAAGGCTGTCGTCGCGGCCCGGTAAGACAGCATGAGCGCACCCCCCCGCGACCCGTCTCTGATCGCGGGCTGGGTGCTGGCGTTCCTGCTCTCGTTCGGACCGGCCGTCTCGAATTCGTTTGCGCGCTTCGCCTATGCGCTGGTGCTGCCGGCCATGCGCGATGATCTGCTTCTCAACTATGCCGAGGCGGGATGGCTCAACACCGCCAACGCGGCCGGCTACCTGATTGGCGCATTGCTGACCCGCGTCTGGGTGGCGCGCGCGGGCAACCGTACGCTCTTCATCGCTGGCATGGTGCTGACTTCGTTTGCCGTATTCGCCACTGGCTTGTCGCGCGAGCCGGCAATGCTGAGCCTGATGCGACTCCTGGGTGGCGTAGGCGGAGCCGCCGTTTTCATTTGCGGCGGAACGTTATCGGGAAACGTAATGCCATCGCGGCCTGCCCTCGCCACCACCACGATCGCCATCTACTTCGCAGGTGGCGGCATCGGGCTGATGCTCTGTGGTGCAGCGATTCCGCTACTTCTCGATGCTTACGGGGCAACCGCCTGGCCGCTCGCCTGGCAGGCAATGGGCGTCACTGCATTCGTCATGACGGTGGGTTCGGTGTGGGCGGCGCTTCAGATCACTGAGCCCGGATCAGGCGCGGGCACAGGCGCGTCGCGGGCGCCGACACAGAACGGCGAGGCCCGAACCCCCTCCTCGCCTCACTCATCAATCGCCCCGCTCCGCCGGGCACTCATCACCTATCTCTGCTTTGGTCTGGGCTACATCGGCTACATGACTTTCGTGATTGCCTGGATGCGCGAGCACGGCGCACAGACCTTCACCGTGATCACCGCCTGGATGATGCTGGGTGCCACCACGCTGCTCGCGCCGGCAATCTGGCGGGGCCCCGTCGAGCGTTGGGCGGGCGGACGCCCGCTGGCGGCCGCCATGGCCACGCTAGCCTGCGGCGCCGTGCTGCCCCTGCTGCATGCCGCCGCACCCGTCATGATGCTGTCGGCGGCATTGTTTGGCGCAGCCATGTTTTCCATTCCTTCGGCCATTCAGAGCCTGGTGAAAAAGGGCATCCCGATGCGCGACTGGGGGCATGCCATGGCAGGCTTCACGATTGTGTTCGCCGCAGGCCAGGTGGCGGGCCCGGTCCTCACGGGTTGGCTGGCTGATCGCTGGGAATCGCTCACGCCAGGACTCGCTCTCTCCGTGGTGACGCTCCTTGCCGGTTCGCTACTCGCCCTCACCCAACACGATGTCGATACCCAACAGGATATGCGCCATGCTCGATGACCCCGCAATCCGTGAAGCCGCAGCGCTGCTGTTCAACTGCTGGCAATCGCGCAGTACGCTGCCGCAATTGCCCGAGCACTGTCGCCCGGGCTCGCGCGCCGACGCCTATGCGATTCAACGCGCCATGCTCTCGCTGTCCGGGCGCCGCCTGTTTGGCTGGAAGATTGCCGCCACCAGCAGCGCCGGGCAAGCGCATATCGGGGTGGACGGTCCGCTCGCCGGCATGCTGCACGACACGCAGGTCATGCCCGAAGGCGTACCGGTGCCGATCTCGGCCAGCCTGATGAAGGTGGCCGAGCTTGAATTCGCGTTTCGGATGGCCCACCCGCTCCCGGCTCGTGATCAGCCTTATACCGTTTCGGAGGTGATGGCGGCGGTCGAATCGCTCCATCCAGCGATCGAGGTACCCGACTCGCGCTACACCGATTTCAGTCGGGCGGGGGCCGCACAGCTTATCGCTGAGAACGCCTGCGCCGATCGCTTCATCCTCGGCGAAGCGAGCCGCGAGAATTGGCGTTCGATCGATCTTGCCGCACACGAGGTTGCGATCACTGTGAGCGATCGCGAACCGCTGACCGGCGTCGGCCGCAACGTGCTGGGTGATCCGCGCATCGCGCTCACCTGGATCGCCAACGAACTCCGGGTACATGGCATGGCGCTCGAGGCCGGCCAGGTGATCACCACCGGCACCTGCGCCATCCCGGTGCCTGTCGCCGCTGGCGTGACCATCGAAGCCGACTACGGCCCCATTGGCCGGATCGCCGCGCGCTTCGTCAGCTAGCGCCGGCCGCGCGGGCGTTTTCCTGCTCCTGCAACAGCCGCCACATCACTTTGCCCGAACCCGATTTCGGAAGTGCATCAACGAACTCGATCACGCGCGGTACCTTGAACGCGGCCATCCGTTCGCGCGACCAGTGCTCGATCTCCTCCGCACCGATTTGTCCCTGGTATTCCGCCCGCAGCACCACGACCGCCTTGACCGTCTCACCGCGATACGCGTCGCGGGTGCCGATCACGCAGGCTTCCTGGATCGCCGGATGGGCAAAGAGCTGATTTTCGACCTCTGCAGGCCATACCTTGAAACCGCTCGCGTTGATCATGCGCTTCAGACGGTCGGCGATATAGAAGTAGCCATCCGCGTCCACCCGACCCAGGTCACCACTTCGGAAAAATCGCTTGCCATCGATCTCAATAAACGCCTGCGCGGTGTCCTCTGGTCGCTGCCAGTAGCCCACAAAGAGCTGCGGCCCGTGAATCACGATTTCGCCCGTCTCGCCCGGTGGCAACGCCCGCAGGCTGTCGGGGTCGACCACACGCGAATCAACACCGATATAAGGAATCCCCAGGCACTGGCGACGCGCGGCCTGCGGCGGGTTGCTGTGTGAAGGCGCGGCGGTCTCGGTCAGCCCGTACCCTTCTACATAATCGAGTCCGTAGCGCTCCCGCAGCCGCGCCGCCACCGCCTCGGGCATGGCGGCGCCCCCGCCACCGATATAGCGCAGGCTTGAAAGATCCAGGGTATCCAGGTGCGGGCTGGCCAGCAGGTCGATCACCATCGTGGGAATGTTGGTCCAGCCCGTCACCTGGTGTCGCGCGATAAGTCGCCCGGCAAGGTCGCGGTCCCAGCGCGGCATCAGCACCACAGTGGACCCGAGATAAAGCGTCTGGTGCACACAGAACTGCATGCCAGTGATGTGAAAGGCGGGCACCACGCCCAACATCACATCGCTTGCACTGGTGCCATTCCAGAGCGGGCCGGCCCGCACGTTATGCCCCAGGCTGCGATGCGTATGCATGCAACCCTTGGGCTTCCCGGTGGTGCCCGAGGTATAGCAGATGGCGGCCAGGTCGTCGGCATGGCCGCGATAAGCGGCCGGGTTCAGGGCCCGCTCCATCACGGTGGTCCAGCGCACGGCGTGCGACGGAAGCGCCGGATCGGCGTCAAGCCACGGCTGCCAGGCGGCTGGCGGCTGCTCCGCTTCGTGGATCACAGCGGGCATGGCGTCGCGGTAGCGGGTCACGACAATCTGCCTCAGATGCGCAGCAGGCGGAAGGTGATCAGCGCTTGCCGCGACGTGGTCGAGCAGATCAGCTGCGACGATCGCCACCCGGGCCCCTGAATCGCCGATGCTGTGCGCGAACTCAGCCGCCTTGGACATGGGATTTGACGGAACGATGACTGCGCCGGCCCGAAGAATGCCCAGGTAGGCGATCACCAGCTGCGGCGAATTCTGCAGTGCCACCAGCACCCGATCACCATGCTGCACCCCGGCCTCATGCATCAGCCACCCGGCGAGCTTCTCCACCTCACGGTGGAGTTCTGCATACGGGAAAGGTCGCCCGAAAAAAATCAACGCGGCTTTCTCGGGATAGCGACGCGCGGTGATATCGAGATTGTCCCAGAGCGTGGTTTCGCAGCGCGGCAGTTGCCAAGGTACGCGCGCGGGCCAGGCGGCGCGATGCGCGGCAGGAACCTCAAACAAAGGATGCATGGCAGGACCTCCTGGTGAGCAACGTCTCATCACACGCCGAAGCGATTCTGCCCGATCCGACACTGGAGCTGCACCGATGCGCAGGGCGTGCGAAGATCATGGAGTATGCGGTCAGCCCACCTGGGGAATAGACCGCGGTTCCCGACACGATCGTCCCCTGCCAGTCCGATCCGCGAGCATGGGCCCAAAGCGCTCCGTATTGCCACCATGACGACCGACCCTGTTAACCCCGACTTTGAGCCCGACTTTTCACCCGGCTTTTCACCCGATTGGGATCAGCCGGTCCGTTATATCGAGCGCACCCATCGCTGGTATCAGACGCTGGGCTACGGCGCGCCGTACCGGTATGCGCACTATCAGGATGTGCCGTTCACGCCCCTGGCTGCGCCCCTCGCCTCGCTAAGACTCGCGCTCCTCACCACGGCCGCGCCCTACCGCGCCGAATGCGGCGACCAGAGCGTGCGGGCGCCCTACAACGCAGCGGCCAAATTCTTTGAGGTCTACGCCGGCTCAACCGACGCCAACCACGATCTGCGTGTCTCGCATGTGGCTGTTGATCGCGACAATCTTGTCGATGACCCGAACCTCTGGTTCCCGCTGCCTGCCCTGCGGCGGGCACGCGACCGGCAACGCATCGGTCATCTCACCGCAAACTTTATCGGCGTGCCCACCAACCGCAGCCAGCGACACACCATCGAAACCGATGCGCCGGAGGTATTGAGGCGTCTGCGTGCTGAAGGCGCGCAGGCCGCCGTGCTGGTCGCCAACTGTCCCATCTGTCATCAGACGCAATCGCTTACCGCCCGCCATCTGGAGGCAAACGGCATTCCGACTGTCGTGATGGGCTGCGCGCGAGATATCGTCGAGCATGTGGGCGTGCCAAGATTTCTGTTCAGCGATTTCCCGCTGGGTGCTGCCTGCGGGCGGCCGTTCGATCTGCCTTCGCAGGAAGCCACGCTCGAACTCGCGTTACGCGTGCTGGAGTCGGCACCCGCAGCGCGCACCACCGTGCAGAACCCGCTACGCTGGTCCGGTTCACCCAACTGGCGACTGCGCTACATGAACCCGGATCAACTCTCCGCAGCCGACATCGCTCAGCGGCGCGCAGCGCACGAACAGTCTCGCGCCATCGCGGCCGGGCTACGGCGCGATACCGCCTGAACCCAAGCCTGCTATCTGGCCAACGTCCCTCTACATCCCCCTCGCCGCCACCATGTCAAATCTCGCTCAGTATCTTCTCAATCGCGCGCGCAGCCACCCTGCATCGCCCGCCGTCACTGGCAACGGTCGCACCCTCAGCTTCGCCGAGCTCGGCGAGCGCGTGCTAAGGCTTGCCAGCGCGCTCCGCGGCAGGTTAGGGCTTGCCGACGGCGACCGGGTCTTGATCTGTATGGAGAACCAACCCGAATTTTTCGAGCTGCTCTTTGC
>JAGWXN010000008.1 GCA_018969885.1 Betaproteobacteria bacterium
ACTCAGAGGGCGTTTTCGATCCTTGGATCAATGAAGGGAGTGACGGATACGATGTCGTCGAAGCCCTGGCCCTGTTGCCCGACTCGACCGGGCGGATCGGCATGTGGGGCGGCTCCTACGGTGGATTCCTCCAGTGGGCCGTTGCCGCTAAGCGGCCGCCACACCTCTACACCATCATTCCGGCAGCAGCAGGCCTCCCTGCAGTCGACTTCCCGATGAACCGCAACATCATGAGGCCCTACGTGGCCTCGTGGCTTGCCTACACGTCGGCCCGGACGGGCCATGATCGCTACTTCGACGACCTGCCCTATCAGTCAGCCACATACAGACGCCTATTTACAACTGGCATCCCGCAAGCCGAGGCCGACAGCGAGTTGGGGTTTGCGAGCGCGATTTATCAACGGTTTCTCGCCCACCCAACGTTCGACGACTTTTGGCGGGCGCGAGCTCCGAGCGCCGCCGAGCTCCAAGCCATATCGATCCCGGTGCTTAGCGTGACTGGATACTGGGACAGCGCTCAGGTCTCAGCCCTTGAATACTGGACACGCGCCAACGCAGCAGGCGAACGCAACAACCAGCTTCTGCTGATCGGCCCGTTCGACCACGGCGGTACCCGGCATCCGACACCAACCGTTGGAGGACTCCCTATCGAGCCGCCGGGGGTCATTGACATGCATGCCCTTGATGTGGCCTGGTTCAGATGGACCCTCCAGGACGGTCCGCGTCCCGAGTTCCTTGCGAATCGCGTGACCTATTTCGTGACGCGCGATGGAACCTGGCGTCATGCGCGAGTTCTTTCGCAGGTCGCGTCGGCGGTAAAGTCTTTGTACCTTACGGGCGGAGGCCCGGAGCGCCGAGGTCAACTCGCTGATCGCCCGCTGCGAGCCTCGGCCACCGCTTCCTATCGCAACGATCCGGCAGACTTTAGCAAGATCGATCAGGGCACTTGGTTTGTCGGCAGCTGGGTGACGCATGATCGCGACGTTAGGGCGCTCACCGACGACGGCCTTGTCTACGACACTCAGCCGCTCGAGCGAGCCCTGTTTCTTGCCGGCCGACCGACGGTGAAGGTGCGCTTGGCAATCGACGCGCCCGATGCGGACTTCCGAGTCCGGCTCTATGAGGTCGCTCCCAACGGCGGCAGCGTCTTTCTTGGACAGGATCGGATACGTGCTCGCTACCGGACATCGGTAGAACGAGCGGAACTGGTTAAACCGGGGCGCCCCTATGATTACAGCTTCGACCGACTGGCGTTCATGGTCCGCAGGATCGCGCCTCAACACCGGCTGCGACTGGTCATCGACACGCCCAACTCGGTCCATGATCAGCGCAACTTCAATAGTGGCAAGCCCATCGCGTTTGAGACGGTTGCCGACTCAAAGGCGACAGTTGTCAGGTTGACTGAAGGGGGATCGTATGCGGCTAGAATCGATATGCCTATCGCGTCAAATTAAGCTGGAATTGTCATTACAGCTGTAATAACAGATAGCGGATATGACAAAGCAATCGTCCACCAAACGTGACGGCTCGAAGACCGACGAAGTGTATTGCGCCCTTCGGGAGCGAATTCGCGACCTCCAAATGAAGCCGGGCTCGCTGATTTCGAAAGACGAGATCGCCGAAGAGTTCGGAGTCTCGCGAGCGCCCGTCCACGAGGCGCTGTCGCGGCTCGAACAGGAAGGCCTCGTGGAGATAGCACCTCAGCGCGGAAGCTTCGTTGCCCCGATCCGTGTTCAGGATGTGCGAGAGAGCTTGTTTACTCGCATGGCGCTCGAGACCGAGGCGATGCGCCATGCCGCCCAGACAAGAGACCCGGCGATGATCGCAGCGCTCGAGGCAAATCTCGCCGAGCAGGAGCAGTCCTTGGCAGGCGATATCTCGCGCTTCTACGTACTCGACGAAGCCCTTCACATGATCATCTTTTCGGCGACGGGCTTTGCTCGAACGCTTCGGTTCCTTGAAACCGCGCGGCCCCTTCTCGACCGCATCCGGCCGATCGTTCTTCCTGATACGGGACGTGCCGAGCGAACGCTTGCCGAGCATCACCGGATCGTCGAGGCGATCAAGCTTGGCGACCCCGAGTTCGCAGCTGCTGCCATGCGAGCCCACCTGAAAGCCGTCGAAGGCTCGATCGAGTCCTGGGCCGTCTTTGCGGCACGCAGCGAAGGTTTGCTCGGGCCGCAGCTGGTGCGCATCAAGCGAACAGGGGCAGGCTGATCGTGCGGATCTTCTATGGAAGCCTTCAGACTGAGACCAACACCTTCGCTCCCTTTCCCACAGGATTGGCGAGTTTCGAGGAAGGTGGCCTTTTTCGCGGTAACGGCAGCACCGGTACCTCACCTAGTTCGTTGACGGCGCGCGCGCTTCAAGAGCGCGCCCTACGCGAGGGCCACGACTTTCACCAGAGCCTTCAAGCTGAGGCACAGCCGTCCGGTCGTATTCTAACCGGCGTCTACGAGCGCCTGCGCGACGAGCTTTTGTCAGACCTCGCGTCGGGCACGTGGGATGTAGTGTTCTTGTTCCTTCACGGCGCCATGGCTGCCGAAGGTTATGATGATTGCGAAGGCGACATCATCAGCCGGGCGCGCGCAATCGTCGGGCCGGACGTGCCGATCGGCGTAGAACTCGATCTCCACTGTCATCTGACTTCGCAAATGGTCGATGCAGCAAACGCGATCGTCATATTCAAAGAATATCCTCACACCGACTATGTCGAGCGCGCCAACGAGTTGCTCGATATCTGCATCTGGGCAAAGGAAGGTCGTATCCGCCCGGTTAGCCGGGTTCGCGACTGCGGCATGATCGGCTTTTATCCGACGACCTCTCAGCCTATGCGAAGAATTGTTGACGGGCTCCAAACGATCGAGGCGCGTCCGGGCGTGCTGTCGGTCAGTATCGCCCACGGATTTCCTTGGGCCGATGTCCCCGACGTCGGGACAAAGGTCCTCGCGATTACCGACGGTGACGTATTGTTGGCAGAAGCGGTAGCTAACGAGGTGGGTGACGAACTCTGGGCGGAGCGCGAGAACCTTCGCGTCCGGTTTCCCGACATGTCAGCCGCAATCGAGCGCGCGATGTCAATTGAGGGATGCGTGGTTCTTGGAGACACCGCCGATAATCCCGGCGGCGGGGCACCAGGTGACGCAACCTTCCTGCTGCAAACGCTGCTCGAGCGGGACCTGACAGACATCGCCTGCGGCGTGTTCTGGGACCCCGGTGTTGTCGCCATCTGTAAGGAGGCCGGTGTCGGTGCCAGCTTCCCGATCCGTCTCGGCGGTAAGTGCGGTGTGTCCTCGGGGAGCCCGATCGACATTGTCGCCCGTGTCACGTCGGTCGTCGAGAACCATACCCAAACTGGTCTCAGCGGATCCCGACGCCGGATGGGCGATGCCGTCTGCCTCACACTGCCGGGTAACGTCGATATCGCTGTATGCAGCTTCCGTCTGCAAACGCTGTCGCCCGATGCCTTCACCGGGCTCGGCATCGACCTGTTGTCGAAGAAGATCGTCGCCGTGAAGTCAAGCCATCATTTCTACGCAAACTTCCAGCCAGTGGCGGCCGATGTCATCCATGTGGCAACGCCAGGCGCGATGTCGATGCGCTTCGAAGAGATGCCCTACACTAAACGTGGACACGACTACTTCCCGCGGACAAGCGCCTGACCTCCGCTCACCCCAACACCCCCAGACGGATCCGAGATGATGCACCACGCCGCGGCCCATGTCGTCAGCACCTTAGTCGATCATGGCATCCGCCGCGTCTACTGCGTACCAGGCGAGAGCTACCTCCCCCTACTAGATTCGCTTTTCGATGCGGGGCAAATCGATGTCATCACCTGTCGCCACGAGGGTGGGGCCGCACTGATGGCGGTAGCTGAGACCAAGCTCACGCAAGAACCAGCCGTATGCCTTGTCAGCCGCGGCCCGGGCGCAACAAATGCTGCGATCGGCGTCCACCTGGCGGAGCAGGACAATGCGCCGCTCGTCCTAATCGTTGGCGACGTGCGCTCGACCGAGCGCGGGCGCTGCGCATTCCAAGAAGTCGATTACGCGACGGCTCTAGGCGGGCTCGCTAAATGGACATATGTAGTTACCGGACCGCAGCAGCTGGCAGAAGCAACTGCACGGGCACTCGCCGTGGCGCGCCGCGCGCCGCAAGGTCCGGTCGTCCTCGTCGTCCCCGAAGACTATTTCGAAGCACCAGCAGAGGCGCCAGCGACAGCTGCCCCTACCACGGTTTCACTTGGCATCTCCAAGGACGACGTTCATACCGTCCTTGCCGCAATCCGTGCAGCTGAACGACCGCTGATCGTTGCCGGGTCCCGCTTGCGATCTGATGCGGGCCGCTCAGCCCTGCTCCGTGCAGCGACGATCCATAGCCTACCGGTACTGACGACTTTCAAGCAGCAGGACCTACTCGCCAATTCTGATCCCCATTATGCAGGGCATCTCGGGTTCAAGATGCCGCCAGCCGAGCTCGCGCCTTACTTCGACGCGGACCTCGTGATCGCAGTCGGGACGCGGCTGGGCGACGTCTCCTCACAGGGATACACCTTCCCCGACACGACTCGCCGCAGGCAGCGCCTCATCCACATCACTAACGATCCCATCGCGATCGGCCGTGTCATAAGAGCCGACATCGGGCTTGCGGCTGACCCTGTCGCCTTCCTTGAAGCGCTCGCAGGCGCTGCGGGCGGAAATATTGGCACCGCGCGTCAGGACTGGATCGACCATCTGCATAAGCATGCCGAGCCGCGGCCCTGGGCTGCGCCAGGCGACGGGGTCCTTGAAGTCGGTGCCGTGGTCAATGAGCTGGCGCAGCGCCTCGACCCGGACGCCATCATCACCATGGACAGTGGCAATTTTTCGGGCTGGGTCCACCGCCACTTCCCATTTAGAAAGGACCAGAGGCTCGTCGGCTCCATTGGTGGCGCGATGGGGCTCGCGGTCCCCGGAGCCGTCGCGGCGTCCCTGGCATTTCCCCATCGCCAGGTCGTGGCATTGGTTGGCGATGGCGGCTTTATGATGACGGGAGCCGAGATAGCAACCGCTATTGCGCAAGGGGCATCGCCGAAGATCATTGTGTGCAACAACGGCTGCTACGGTACCATCCGAATGCACCAAGAGCGGGCGTTTCCAGGACGGGTCGTGGGCACGGGGCTAGTCAACCCTGACTTTGCTGTGATGGCGCGCGCCTATGGGGCCTTCGGGGCGATGGTAAGCTCGCTGAGAGAGATCCCTGATGCGATCGAGGCGATGCTCGCCCACAAAGGACCGGCTGTGATTGACCTGATCACCGACGCTGAGCGCATCGCGCCGAACGTCACCATCACCCAGCTGCGATCAGCCGCCTGACCGGGCGGAAGGAGGTCTAAATGTCAAACACCGCTCTCGCGCGCTCACCCGTTATCGTCCTCCACCCCGATGACAATGTCTGGGTGGCGCGCACCGACATTGCTGGCGGCTCAATCGTTAATGGGATTCGGGTTATCGACAACGTCCCGGCCGGTCACAAGCTGGCGGCGGCCACGATCGCCAAGGGCGAGCCGATCCGCAAGTATGCAACGACGATTGGCTTCGCCGCCGCGCCGATGGTGCCTGGCACTTACATCCACACCCATAACCTCGAATTCCGGGAATACGACCGGGATTACGCCCCGTGCTCTGACGTCCGGCCCATCGTTCCGATCGCGACTGCCGAGCGACGCACCTTTAAGGGCATCGTTCGGCCCGATGGACGCGTTGCGACCCGCAATTACGTCGCTGTGCTGTCGTCGGTGAACTGCTCGGCGACCGCAGCAAAGCTTATCGAAAGGCGCTTCGAGCCGATCGTCGCTGCCGATTACCCATATGTCGATGGCGTAGTCGCCTTCACGCATTCATCCGGTTGCGGGATGGGAGCTGGTAGCGCTCTTGGCATGCTGCGCCGGATCATGGCAGGCTATGCACGGCATCCGAACATCGTCAGCGTGCTGTTTCTCGGACTTGGCTGCGAACGCAACCAGATTGCCGACCTGCTTCAAGTCGAAGGTCTGCCGATTACCGAAGACCTCCAGTTCCTCAACATTCAAGACAACGGCGGCACGCAATCCACGGTCGCCGCTGCCTCGGAGATCATCACCGAAATGCTGGGTCGCGCCAACCGCGCCCGCCGGACAGATGTCGATATCGGTCACATCAAGCTGGGTCTCCAGTGCGGCGGCTCTGATGGCTACTCGGCGATCTCAGCCAATCCAGCCCTCGGCGTCGCATCCGACATCCTCGTCGCCAATGGCGGAACAGCAATCCTATCCGAGACGCCTGAGGTCTATGGTGTAGAGCATTTGCTGACGCGCCGCGCGGCGACGCCGGCCGTCGCCGACGATATACTGAAGCTCATCGAGTGGTGGAAGTCCTACTCCAAGGGTGAATCCAACCAGATGACGAACAATCCACCGCCGGGGAACCAGAGCGGCGGCCTCGCGTCGATTTTCGAGAAGTCGCTCGGTTCAGCCATGAAGGGCGGCACAGCCCCCATCGAGGCGGTCTACGAATTCGGCAAGTCGATCGAGAAGTCGGGACTTGTCTTTATGGACTCGCCAGGATTCGACCCGATCTCGGTGACCGGCCAAATTGCCGGCGGCGCGAATATGATCGCGTTCACCACGGGACGTGGATCCGCCTTCGGGTCGAAGCCGGCGCCCTGCCTCAAGCTCTCGACGACGACGAGCCTGTACAACCGCATGGCCGATGACATCGACGTCAACTGCGGCGGGGTCGTCGACGGTACAGAAACCTTGGAAGAGGTCGGCAAGCGAGTTCTGGAGGCGATTATCGAAACGGCGTCAGGACGCCGTTCGAAGAGCGAACTTCTCGGCTATGGCGGCAACGAGTTCGCGCCATGGATCCTCGGCGCAGCTACCTGACACAGGCTGGCTCGCCTCCTGCTCCCTCAAGAGCGCAATGATCTGCTCTTCGTTGAACCTGCTTCGCTTCATTGGCGTCCAACTCCTTGTGACCTGAGCCCGGCAAACTGGTCCGTTCTAAGTGAGAAATTCCCGGTTAGGTTTGGCAGTTGCCGAACGAGGGAGTTTCGGGATGAAGAAGTCGCGTTTTAGTGAGCAGCAGATCACGCACACGGTCGATCTCAGTCAAGGCGATCTCAGGCTTGGTTCGGTAGGCGCGCGCCTCCTCAGGAACCTTGGCACGATCCATCCGTGCAGCATCACTGGTCCAGCTCTCTGGCAGGAACGTAAGCGGAGCCCTGACCCCACCTTGCGGTTGTAGGAAGCAGCGCCGAGTCTTTGTGCTCTGACGGACTGGGGCGCGCTGCTACTATGATAATCTCGGGTGATGATCCTGTGAGCAGTAAGCGGGGCCGTGGCCCCACCTTGCGGGCCTGACGCACAGCGCCGAGTCTCCGCGCCCTGATCGGGTGGAGGTTGCTGGTGCTATGACGATGCCATGTGATGATGCTGGCACTAGCCGGTTGACGTGATGGGGTGGACGGCCCCCGCACCGAGGTAGGTGTATAAGATGCGGCTGTCGGAAGCCACGTCTAGAGGAGTCGTCCCATGTCCAAGGAGATTGTCGTTGTCGGCCTCGATCTGGCCAAGAACGTGTTCCAGGTCCACGCCATTGATGAGCAAGGCCAACCCGTCGTCCGTCGACAGCTTCGTAGAGTCGAGGTTCTGAAATTCTTTGCCAAGCTGTCACCGTGTCTGGTCGGCATGGAGGCCTGTGCGTCGGCTCACTATTGGGGTCGTGAGATTGGTGCGCTTGGCCATCAGGTCCGGCTGATGCCGCCAGCCTACGTGAAGCCATACGTGAAGCGCGGCAAGACAGATGCAGCCGATGCCGAGGCAATCTGCGAGGCAGTGACGAGGCCGACAATGCGGTTCGTGGCTGTGAAGTCAGAAGAACAGCAGGCAGCGCTGATGCTGCACAAGACCCGTGACCTGTTGGTCCGTCAGCGCACGATGCTCATCAACGCCTTGCGTGCGCATCTTGGCGAATACGGGATCGTGAAGGCGCAGGGTCCCGCCGGCGTGAACTCCCTGCTGGCCCTTGTCCAGGAAGCCCTTGATGCTGTTCCAGTTCATGCGCGCTCGGCTCTTCAGAGCATCGTCACCCAGTATCGCGCCTTGCTGCGTGAAATTGAGCAACTCGAGAAGCAGATTCTCGACTGGCATCGCCACGATGAGGTCAGTCAGCGGCTCGCGACGGTTCCAGGCATCGGACCGATAACGGCATCAGCCATTGCGGCGACAGTGCCGGATGCCTCGATCTTCCGATCGGGCCGACAGTTTGCGGCCTGGCTCGGGTTGACACCCCGACCGCACAGTTCGGGCGGGAAGGAACGGCTCGGCGGGATCACGAAGCAAGGCGATGGATATCTTCGACGCCTACTCGTCGTCGGCGCTACTGCCGTGATGCGGATGACCCGCAAGGATCAGGCGAAGCAGCCATGGCTGGCGAGACTTCTGGCGACCAAGCCGGCGAAGATCGCGAGCATAGCGCTGGCCAACAAGACTGCGCGGATCGCATGGGCCATCATGAGCAGAGGGGAAGTCTATCGATCGGCGGTGGCCTAAGCTCCGGAGGGAGCAAGGCTAGCCCAAGAGATGGTGCGGGGTGAATGAGTGGTGATGACAGACCGGTCAGACCGGGGATCGTGGAAACCCAAGGGGAGCAGGCGCTAACCAAGCGCGTTGACGTGATCAGGGAAACGATCCGCGGACTTCATCAGGGCCAGCAGCCATGCGGTGCTGCGCGAATAGGCCGAACACATGGATGCACCCGACCGGTGCTCATCAAGACCCAGAAACCTCTTGCACCGCGGGGGCCGTCCACACATGGCTTCCGACAGCCGCATCTTATACACCTACCTCGGTGCGGGGGCCGTCCACCCCATCACGTCACGGGTCACGCGCTTCGAGGTGTTCACCGGCGCGGGGCGGCGGCGGGATTGGCCACCGGAGGTGAAGGCCTCGATCGTGGCCGAGACCTTCTCTGGGCAGGAGACCGTCTGCTCGGTCGCGCGGCGCCATGGCATGAGTCCATCGCAGCTATTTACTTGGCGTCGGCAGCTCCGCAAGCAGATGGAGAACCAGGGCGTAGTCGTGCCGGCATTCGTTCCCGCCGTGGTCGATGCTGTTTCGGCAGCGGAGCCTGCGCCTGCGATCCAGCGACCGAAGAGAGGGCGGCGCTCGAAGGCGAGTGCAGTCGAACTGGAGATCGACGGTGTGTCGGTGAAGATCAGCCGTGGCGCCGATGCCGGAGTGATCGCTGCGGTAATCGAAGCGCTCCGGGCCACCCGATGATTGGACCCGGCGTAGGTGCCAAGGTCATGGTGGCCACACGCCCAGTGGACTTTCGCAAGGGGCCGGACGCGCTGGCTGCGCTGGTCGGCGCGGAGTACGGCGGCGATCCTTATTCCGGCGTGATCTACGTGTTCCGGGCCAAGCGTAGCGACCGGATCAAGCTCGTGTGGTGGGATGGCACAGGGCTGTGCCTGATGGCCAAGAGGCTGGAGTCCGGCGGGTTCAGGTGGCCGGCGATTCAGGATGGCGTGATGCGGCTGACGGCGGCGCAGTTGGGCGCCTTGCTTGAGGGCCTGGACTGGCGCCGGGTGCATGGCGGACGCCGCCCGATCGCCCCGCAGATTGCCGGTTGACGGAGCTTCTCACTGCTGATTCACTCCTTCCATGCTCATGGAGGCGGACCTTCCCAATGATGTCGAAGCGCTCCGCGCGCTCATCCTTGAGCAGTCCCGGACACTGGCGGAAGAACGCGCGGCAAGGGCCGATCTGGCTCTCGCCAAGGGCGAGGCCGATGCAGAGATTGAGCGGCTGCAGTCGATCATCGATGTCTTCATGCGGCACCGGTTCGGCCGCAAGTCCGAGCAACTCGATCCCGACCAACTCGAACTCTGCCTTGAAGATATCGAGATAGCGCTCGGTCAGGCGCGTGCTGCACGCGACGCGGTAATCACGAAGGCTGGTGGCGAACGGCCGCGCAAGGCCAACCGCGGTGCACTGCCGACGCATCTCGAGCGGATCGAGCAGATTGTCGACGTGGATGATCGAACCTGCCCCTGCTGCGGAGGCGCGCTCCACCAGATCGGCGAGGACGTGGCTGAGCGTCTCGACGTCGTGCCGACCACCTTCCGCGTGCTGGTCACGCGCCGCCCGCGCTATGGCTGCCGCTCGTGCGAGGGCGCGATCGTCCAGGTACCGGCCCCGGCAAGGATCGTCGAGGGCGGCATCCCTACCGAGGCGCTGATCGCGCAGGTGCTGGTCGCCAAGTATGCTGATCACCTGCCGCTGTACCGTCAGGCCCAGATCTACGCGCGTCAGGGCATCCAGCTCGACCGCTCAACCTTGGCGGACTGGGTCGGCCGGGCAGCCTGGTACCTACGCCCCTTGCGGGATCACATTCTCGAGCGATTGCGACGATCGGAGCGGTTGTTTGCCGACGAGACCACCGCACCGGTGCTCGATCCAGGGCGCGGGCGGACCAAGACCGGTCAGCTATGGGCTTACGCCCGTGACGACCGACCATGGGGCGGCGGCGATCCACCGATGGTGGCCTATGTCTATGCCGCCGATCGTAAAGGCGAACGCGCCGAGGCGCATCTTGGTGACTTCGCCGGCATCCTGCAGGTTGATGGCTATGGCGGCTACACCGCGCTCGCCAAGCGGCGGCAGCAGATCCAGCTCGCCTTCTGCTGGTCACACGTGCGCCGGAAGTTCTACGAGCTGGCGGACAAGTCCCCGGTTGCGACCGAGGTGCTGCGCCGGATCGCTATGCTCTACGTGATCGAGGACGAGGTTCGCGGCACCTCCGCGGAGCAGCGCCGCGCCGTACGCGCCGAACGAGCCCGCGTCATCGCCGATGACCTGCACGTCTACCTCGAGGCACGCCTCCGGCAGGTCAGCGCCAAGAGCAAGCTTGCTGATGCCATCCGCTACGCGCTGACGCGCTGGCCCGGGCTGACGCTGTTCCTTGATGACGGCCGCGTCGAGCTGGATTCCAACACCGTCGAGCGGTCGATCCGGCCGCTGGCCCTAAATCGCAAGAATGCACTCTTCGCAGGCTCAGACGAGGGCGGCGACAACTGGGCGGTGATCGCCACGCTGATCGAGAACTGCAAGATCTCGGATATCAACCCACATGCATGGATGGCCGAGACTCTCTCCAAGCTCGCCGCGGGTCACCCGGCCAATGCCGTCGGCGAACTCATGCCGTGGACCGCCGTGGCCTGAGAACACCGCTCTGATGTCCGCTGTCAACACTTCAGGCATGCGGCATCATTCCGCTGGGGCAAGCGGCACGGTTGCGTCCGCGCACAGGTGGAGGTGGGGCCTGAGAGACGTCGGTGATCAAGCTCTGATACGCGGGTTGGATACCGCATTCCCGATTATGCGTCCGGGGCTGATCCGATCTTACAGCGGGCGTCGGCGATGCCGGCCACAAAGCGGATGACGGATGTTCCCCTGCCGTGGCCCCACCCCCGCCTGTGCGCGGGAGTGAGCGTTCGCCTCAGGCGGGCTGCACCTCCCGAGCGACTGCCCACATGAAGCCGGTAAGTTCTCGAGCGATGGCGGCGCACACGACGGTAGTCTTCTTCCCCTTGGTGCTCAGGGTTCTGTAGCGGGCCGTAAGTCTGCTCTGCGCCTTCCATGCGATCTCGCGAACCTTTGGAGTGGTTTGCTCGAGCCGATAGAGCTTCTTTGCGCCGACGCGAGGTGGGTGGCGGTAGGTCCAGGCGCTTTCCACCAGCATGTGACGCACGCGGCTATTGCCAGCCTTCGTAATGCCGCCGCGCCGGACGGAATCACCGGTCGAACGCTCACTTGGCACCAGACCAAGATAGCCCATCAGCTGACGGGGGCTATCGAAGCGACGCACATCCCCGATCTCAGTTGCGAATGTAACGGCGACGATGAGATCCACCCCACGCAATGCCTGTAGAGCTCGGACGATCGGCGCCAGTGACCAGGTCGGCAAGAACTGCTCGATTGCCGCTTCGATCCGATCGACCCGTTCCTTCGATATCCGCACCGCATCGACAAGCTCCTGCAGCGCAATCTGATGGGCAGGATGCTCAAAGCGCTGTTCTTGCAGCCACCGCAAGTAGCGCATCGACCAGCTCTTCTTGCGCGGGAAGATGCGCCCATGCTTCAGCATGAAGGCATTCACTTGTTGCCGATGAACCCTCTGGGCCTCGACAGCCGCGGCTCTTGCACGCACCAGATCGCGCATGGCTTCGTGACCTTCGTCAGGAACCCACACAGGCGTCAATTCCCCCGCGCGGAGAAGCTTGGCCAGACCGACAGCGTCACGACGGTTGGTCTTCACTCGGTCGCCGGGCTTCCTTGGGATCAACGAGGGCGCGACGACATCGCACTGATGCCCCATGGACGTGATCAGGCGGTGGAGGCCGTAACCTGTCGGCCCTGCTTCATAACAGAAATGGGCGCGTCCGTGCTTGTCGGCAATCCGCTCCACCACCCGTCGCATCGTGTCGGGGGATGCATCGACCTCTCCAAAATACCGGACCTCTCCACCACGCTCGTGATCAGCAATCGCGATCGCATTGCGCGACTTCGCAACGTCGATTCCGACGAATACATCTGTATGATGGCCCACGGCTCGTCCTCCTGTGATGAGGATCGGCTCGGCCAAATCCGAGCAACCCTCGGAGAACGCAGTGTAGGGCGAGCCACCTCACATGCCGAGGCGGACATACGGTCTTACGCAGGAACAGACGAAGGCCTACCATCACTGGCAGTTCGCTCGATGCCAGCGTCAGCGACACAAGCATCTGGCAGTTCGCGTTTTTACCCAGCGCCGAGGCATACTGCGGCGCCACACCGACCAAGGACCTCCCCTTCTTGGGCAAAGCCGTGTCATCGATGATCAGCCAGGCATCGCTGCCACCAACCAGCGCATCGACCTGCCGACAGAGTTCCTCCTCCAATGGCGTACTATCCCACAAGGCACCGCCGATAAAATGATGCAGCTGGTCATAGCCGACCCCCGGCGAACGCATCGCCATAGGCTACACGCTCTTGCGGTCCCCGGGGCCAATCAACCCCTCAACGTAGGCCGGGCACATCCGCGCCCTGCGCTGATCGCCCAGCAGCCCCACAAAGGGCGAAAGCCACTCCGCAAGATCATCCCGCCAAGTATCCACCATCGCCAGCCTCCACAAGCTGACGGCGTTGAATTACGATAAGCGACTCCTGTGAATCCAGAAAATGCATTTCTGCCAAAGTAGCGCTAGTCGATGCCACGATGACCGGACCAACGATAAAGTCAGGCTCGAGGCAGTCTTACAATCACAATCAACGCGAACCGCTTACTGGGAGTTGGTCAGGCGCCTCTACCGGGCAGCGGCAATCGCCTCGATTTCGATCCTGGCGTCGGGTATGACGAGGCGCGACACCAAGGTGGAACGGGCCGGATACGGCGCGGTAAACCGGGCTCGGTAGACCTCGTTGAATGCCATGAAGTCGCTCGCGTCCGTTAGCCAAACGGTGGTCTTGATGACGCTCCTGAGGTTGAGCCCAACCGACTTCAATTCAGTCTCGATGTTATCGATGACGGCGCCTGCCTGCGCGGTTATGTCGCTCCCGTATATTGCCCCGTCTCGGAGGCCAAGTTGGCCCGAAATGAAAATGAAGCCATCGTGGAAGCGCCCCATACTCATCGGTAAAATCCCGTGAGGGCCGCTGACGGATCGCTCAAGGACTTCGAAGCTGCTAGTGCCGAATGTGTGCTTGGTCATTGGCTTTGTCCTGTCAGTATGATTGGGCGACAGACTTCCTCATGTTCTGGAGCGGCATCATGAGGTGGTATAGGCCGTCTTGATGACCTTTTAGAACTCAGTTGCATAGTGGCGCTGTTTATCTACGGGCGCTTTATGCGTGTCCTGTAACCATCTTGCCGCGCCGCAAACAAAAGTTACGGAAACCCTTTGCAACAGGTTGAATGTCTATCTTGTCAAAATCTTTTTATATTTAATTTTATTTCTTTTGGCTTTGACCTATGCCAGCTCGGTGCAGTTCAAAACCAAGTCGTCCTGTCAGGGCCTGAAAGAACATCCGGTAGTCGGCTGCAAACGAGTAGAGCGGCCGAGTGAAGGCAAGTGGTGTGTTTCCTTCGATGAAGAAGTGCCCAATCCAAGCAAGACCATAGGACCCGATGAACCCAGCAAGTAGGACGAGCGGCTCGCGCGTGATTGCCAGTATTGTGAGGCACGCGATCGCCCAGCTCGACGCGGCATAGTGGAAGCCCCGGCACACCGGGTTGGCATGAGCGCGCAGGTAGCGCAGCCAGAATTGCGCAAAGTTCTCTTCGATGGCTTTCATGGAGTCCTCCATCCTCTCTCTGCCCCTGACAAAATTCCGAACAGAATGCAATAATTCTGATTAGACTTTCTCGCTTCCATTCTGCTAGCTGCGTAGCGGGAGGGCCAATGGTCGAAAGCAAAACACAGACGCGGGCAGTTCTCGGGATCGACCTTGGTTCTTCGGCCGCACGCGCAGTGATCATGGCACCGGGTGAAAGCCAGATCCTCGGGGAGGGCGAGGCCGCCTATCCTTCCGGTGTCGATGGCGTGATGACCGACCCGGCGGACCCCGACATTGCGCGGCAGAACCCGTCCGATTATCTCTCCGCTTTGGCTGACTCTGTGCGTGCGGCGATGGCGGCGGCGGGCACGCCCGCGGTCGCTGGCATCGGCGTGTGCGCCACAGGCTCGACGCCAGTCCCTGTTACGGCGCAGATGAAGCCGCTTGCCGGTTTGCCCGGCATGGAGGATCGTCCGGCTGCGCGGGCGTGGATGTGGAAGGATCACAGTGCAGCTGCCGAGGCGGACGAACTGGCGGCCGCGCTGACCCGAGACGATCCCGCGCGGCTAGCGGCAACGGGTGGGTCAACGTCGTCCGAATGGTTCTGGGCCAAGCTGCTGAAGCTGCTTCGTGAGGATCCGGAGGTTGGCTCACTCACGCAGGCCTTCGTCGAATTGCAGGATTTCGTGCCTGCGGTGCTTTGCGGCCTAGATAATGCGGAAGGGCTGGTGCGCGGGGTTTGCGCGGCAGGGCACAAGGGGCATTGGGATCCCGCGCAGGGCGGCTGGCCTGATCCGGCCATCTTGTCCTGCCTGCATCCTGACTTGCCCCGCGCCGCGGGGCGGCTTGGCGATCCGCGCAGCCACACGCAGCCCGCCGGATCACTATGTGCCGACTGGGCCAAGCGGCTCGGGCTCAAACCCGGCATTCCGGTCGCTGCAGGTTTGCTCGATGCCCATGCCGGCGCGCTTGGCGCCGGGGTGGCGCCGGGCACGCTGGTGCGGATAATGGGGACGAGCAGTTGCGATATCGCTGTGGTCGTGGGGGGCGCGCATGCGATACCCACGCGCGGTCTGGCGGGTGCGGTCGACGGTTCGGTGGTGCCGGGCCTTGCCGGATTGGAAGCCGGGCAGGCAGCGGTCGGCGACTTGTTCGCTTGGGCCGCGCGTCTGTTGCGACCTGGCGAGCCGGCTGGGGCGGCGATCGCCGATTTGTCCGCGCTGGCCGCAGGCCTCGAGCCGGGAGAAAGTGGCCTCGTTGCGCTCGACTGGAATAACGGCAACCGTTCGGTACTGATGGACCCCGCGCTCTCCGGGCTTGTGATCGGTCAGACGTTGGCCACCAGACCCGAGCATATATTTCGCGCCATGCTCGAAGCCAGTGCCTTCGGGGCGCGGCGGATACTCAATCAGTTTGAAGGAGCAGGAGTGCCGGTGCACGCAATCACGGTATCGGGCGGGGTCATCACCCGCAACGACCTGGCGCGCGCGATCCTGGCCGATGTGCTGGGTGTTCCCATCTCGGTTTCTGGGGCGGGGCAGGCGAGCGCGCGGGGTGCCGCGATCGCGGCCAGCGTGGCGGCCGGCCTCCATCCCGATGTCTCCGCAGCGCAAACCGCTATGGTTCCACCACCGGCGCTGACCGCCACGCCCGATCCTGCCCGCGCAGCAGTCTATGCGCGACTCTACCACCACTATCTCGTCCTCCACGATGCGTTCGGGGAGGGCAATGCGCCGCTTGCCAAGATGATGCGCGAACTGCGCAGTATCCGGCAATTGGCCGCGCGATCCTCACAAGGAGCGAAACCATGAGCGACACCATCCGCATCTTCTGGCCGGGCGACTATCGCGATCTGCCCAACCAGCTGGCTCTGCCGCTGCTGGAGGCGGCGACGGCGCAGCTCGAACGCGCGCTCGACAGGCTGGGGCGCCGACACGCGCGAGTTGAAGGGTTCCTGTCGCGCCCGCACGAGGCCATCGCTGCGGTCGGCCCGATCGATGAGCCGCTGATCGGTCTCTACACGCACTGGGTCTATGCCCCCCACACAGTCGACGGGGTGGTCGGGAAGACCAACCCGCTGCTGATGCTGTCGAATTTTTCGGGCACGTGGCCGGGGCTGGTCGGCCTGCTCAACACCGGGGCGTGTCTGTCGGCCGAAGGACGCGCGCATAGCCGATTGTGGACTTCCGAGCCGATCGACGCCGATGATGAGACCATGGCTCGGCTTGAGGCATGGTGCGAAACCGGGGTGATCCACCATCCCGATGCCTGCGTGCGGACCCCGCCGCCTGTGAGCGATGCTGCCGAGACGCTGGCGGCGGAAGTGCATGCTGCAATGCAGGCGAGGCGCCCGCTGGTGCTGATGCTCGGCGACACCTCGATGGGCATGATCAACGGTTATTTCGGCGTGCGCACACTGCACCGGCTAGGCTTTTCCGAACACAAAATCGATCAGGCATGGATCATCGACTACGGCCACCGCGTTAGCGACCGCCGGATCGACGATGCGTTGGCCTTCGTGAAGGATCGCGGCGTCACCTTCCATTATGGCGCGGCCAATGCCGCCGACTTCACCGAACATGCCACCCGCGAGCAGCTGCGCGATTACCTTGCGGTGCTCGATATGGTGCAGGAATTCGGTGCGGATGCGATCGGGTGGCAATACCAGCTCGGCCTCATCCGCCAGCGCCCGCCCTCCGATTTTGCCGAGGGGCTGTTCAACTCGACCTGCCGGCCCGAAGGCAATGGTGACACCATCGTGGATGCCACCGAAGCCGATCAGGGCAATGTACTGCCGATGGAGATGATGAAGCGGCTGCTGAAGGCCAAGGGTCTGCACCAAAGTGTCGCTTTCCACGACGTGCGCTGGGGGATCGAACACGAAGGGCGCTTCCTGTGGGTGCTGCTCAACTCGGGATCGGCAGGGGCCTATGCCTTCAATCACGATCCCGATACCCTTCAGGGCGTGCACAGCTTCCGCCAGCCCGCGCAATACTTCCCCACCCCGGGCGGCAGCTTTGCTGGCGAGAGCCTGCCCGGCGCGATCACTTGGGCACGGGCGTGGCTCGACGATGGCGAACCAGTGATGGATGTCGGCAGTGGCGAAGTCGTCAGGCTACCGCCCGAAAAGCTGCGTTCGACCTGGGATGCGACCACACCCGAATGGCCGATCATGATGGCCGACCTCGGCATCGGCCGCGACGGGCTGATGGCGCATTACCAATCGAACCACATCGCGGTGTGCTACGGCGACATCCTCGGCGAGATGATCGCCCTGTCACGCAGGATGGGGTTCCGCGTCCGCTACCTCTCTGACAGCTGAGCGGGGCGGAACGTCAGCTGACGTTCCACCCGATCAGGCCATAGCTCCAAAAGGCGAACAGCAGCGGGATCGCGCCGAGGCCGAGCAGCCGCAGGTGCCAGCGGCCGAGACCGCCGCGCCATCCTGCGATGGCGGGCTGCCGCAAGCCGAGCACGGCCAGTACGACCAAGGCAAGCGCGCCGAGGGCGACGAGGTTCATCCAGATCTGGAACGGCACCAGATCCATGCTGCTGGTCTGCACATATTTGAGCGGCTCGACCGGCGCGCTGGCCCATGACCGGAAGAACAGCACGGGCGAAGCGATCAGCGCGAAGGGCATCCCCACCGCCAGCCAGCGCCCGCAGCTGCCCTTGGACCAGAGCAGCGCCAGGAGGCCGGTCAGCAGCACCAGCGCGCCGACCAGTAGCGCCGTGTTCCACAGCGAGGGCCGCGCCAGCCCTTCGGCCTTGTGATAGACCGCGTCGGTATATTGCAAGCTTGCGCGGGTCGGTTGGCCGGCCTCGTCGGGTAAAAACACGATCACGTCGCTCCAGCCGGAAGGCTTGTCCGGCTGGAGCGCCTCGCTGCGCCAGAATACGTTGTCGCCGTGCGGCTTGAAGCCCCTGCTCGCCCCCAGTTGCAGCGCGCCGTCGCCCGGCACGCTGACCGGCATGGGGCCGCCGAGGAAGTTGGCCGAGAAGATCTCGCTGACCGAGCGGATCTGGCGGCGCTGGCTGATGTATTCGCCTGCATAGGGGGCAAGGTCCGATGCCGGTGTGCCGACGGCTGCCGGTGCCTGCCAGCGGCCGAGCAGAGCCTCGAGCCCGGCAGAGCGGATGCCGCTCAGCGTGGGCAATGGGCGACCTGCCTGTGCGGCATCGGGTGCGGGGGCCGGGGGCAGGCCGAGCAAGCTGGCAAGCGGTAGCGTTACCCCGCCTTCACCCGTGACCGCGACGAAGATCCCGGTCTTCCGGTCGGGCAGCAGGGTCATATAGCTGCTAGTCCCGATGGTCCGGCCGCCGTGCTCCGCCAGCCGCGTTCCGTTCCAGTCGTTGATCATGAACAGGAGGCCATAGCCCTGCACCGCCGGATGCGTGCCGCCCTGCCGCGCGAACGCGAGCGCGCGGCCCTGCTCGCCGAGGATATCGGCAATGCCGAGTTCGGGGCTGCCGCCCATCAGCGCGATCATATAGTGCGCCGCATCCTCGCCCGACATGGCGAGGCCTCCCGCCATGCGATTGATCGGATGGTTGGCCCAGGTGTCGGGCAAGGGGCGCGTGCCGCCGTTGGCGTAGATGACCTGCGCCTGCGCGGCGTTCAGGATTGGCTCCGGCCCCTTGACCACGACCGCATTCACCATACGCGCAGGCCCGAACACGCGCTCGGCGAGGTAGCGGTCCATGGGCATCTTCGCCGTGTCTTCCGCCATAAAGCCAAGCAGCCCTGCGCCAAAATTGGAGTAGTTGCTGCCGGTATTGGCGGGCACGATGTAGCCTGGGACATTGTCGTTGAGATAGCTCGCGTCGATTGTCGGGAAAACCTCGCCTGCTCGCATGAAGGGTTGGCGGCGCTCGGCAAAGCCGGCCTGGTGGGTTGCCAGCATCCGGATCGTGACCGGCGTGCCGCGATTGTCGGGTACCTTCCAGCGGGTCAGGTAGGCATTGACCGGATCATCGATGGAGCGGATGCGCCCCTCGCTCATGGCCTGCGCAACGGCAACGCCGACGAGGGTCTTGGTGATCGAGCCGGTGCGGAAGCGGGTGCGTGCCGGATCGACCAGGACCTTTCCTGCAGCATCGGCATGGCCATAGGCCTTGAGACTCACGATCCGGCCATCCTGCACCACGGCGATCACCGCGCCGGTATGGCGGACCGTGCCGCGCGGGCCGAACATCCGGTCGAAGGCCGCTTCGATGCTGCCGATTCCTGTCGGCTGCGCTGGCGACTGGGCGAAAGCCACCAGACTGCTTCCCAGCAACAAGACCCCGGCCATGAAGCTCGCAATCCAACGCATCGTGCTCTCCTCTCGCTGGACAAAAGCGTAAAGTTATGTTCAGCAATCGACAAGACGTTTCGGATTGGAAATTATTGTCGTGACCAGCGCTCCTGCCAGTCCGGCCGTGCCGCAGCCGGCCATTACCCCGCTGCGAGCATGGCTGACCGTCTTCGTCCTGCTGACGGCCGCGATCATCTCCTTCATCGACCGCCAGCTGCTGAGCCTACTGATAGATCCGATCAAGCATGACCTGGCCGTCAGCGACTTCCAGATGGGGCTGCTGGTGGGGCCGGCATTCGCGCTGTTTCACGCGCTCGCAGGAATCCCCTGTGGCTGGCTGGCGGACAGGGCAGGGCGCGGCAAGGTGGTGGCGGGAGGCATAGCTCTGTGGTCCGCGCTCACCGCGGGGAGCGGCTTTGCGGCGTCGTACCCCCAACTGTTCCTCGCGCGAATGGGCGTCGGCGTGGGTGAGGCGACGCTCGGCCCGAGCGCCCATTCACTGATTGCGGACAGCTTCGATGCCAAACGTCTGCCACTCGCAATGTCGGTCTATTCGACCGGCGTGGCGCTGGGGGCGGGACTGGCCTTCGCTTTCGGCGCGCAGGCGGTCAGCCTTGCCGGCCATCTGCCCGACAACCTGCCGCTGGTGGGTGGCCTGCGCGACTGGCAGCTCGCCTTCGTGGTCGTCGGTCTGCCGGGCCTGGCGGTTGCGCTGCTGGTGCTGCTGGTGGTCCGCGATCCGCGTCTCAAGGCGCAGCAAGCCGACGGGAAAGCGATCCTTGCGGGCCTCGGGCCGCTCTGGCGCGAAAATCGTCGCCTCATCCTCACCTATCTCGCCGCGATCAGCGCGCTGACCGGATCGGGCTATGCCAGCCTCACCTGGCTGCCCGCGCATTTCATCCGCAACTTCGGCTGGACGCCGCAAGAGGCGGGGCTGATGCTCGGGGTGATGCTGATGGTGGCGGGGGTAGCGGGCGCGCTGGCGGCCGGGGCGGCGGGCTCCTTCCTCGCGCGGCGCGGTGTGCTGGATGCGTCGCTTCGCGTGATCCTTGCCGCAGCGCTGCTCCATGCACCGCTGACAGCGGCCGTCACGCTGGTGGGATCGTCGACGCTCGCTGTCGTGCTGATGGCCCCCGCAACCTTCCTTTCGAGCGCCTTTGTCGCGCTCGGCCCTGCGGCGGTACAGGCGGCAACGCCGGTCGCCCTGCGCGGGCGGACGGCGGCGATCGTGCTGATGGTGACGAGCCTTGCCGGAATGGTGGCCGGCCCGGTCGGCGTGGGTGCGCTTACCTCCTTCGCCTTCGGCGACGACAAGGCGGTGGGGATCGGCCTTGCGATTGTCGCAGGGGCGCTTTCGCTGGCCGGGGGTCTGTGCCTCCTTGCCGCGCTCGCACCCTATCGTGCGGCGATCGGGCGGATCAGAACCGCGACGGGTTGAGCCCGAGCTCTCCAAGCCGCGCGAGGATGCGCTCGGCCGCTTCGGGCTCGGGCACCTCGATCTCGAACTCGACCCGCGCCGATCGCGCCGCGATCTCGCCAAACGCGCGGTCGTGGGTCACGGCATTGATGTTGCCTGACAGCGCTCCGATCTCGGCGCACACCAATGCGAGCGCGCCGGCCTGATCGGACAGGTCTGCGCGCAGCCGGATCAGACGCCCCTCGCGCGCCAGTTGGCGCTGGAGGATCGCGGTGAGGAGACGGTTGTCGATGTTTCCGCCGCACAGAACCAGCCCGACCTTGCGGCCCCGGTAGCGTTCCGGCTGGGCCAGCACCGCGGCAAGCCCCGCTGCGCCCGCGCCTTCCACCAGGGTCTTTTCGATCTGGAGCAGTAGCGCGATCGCATTTTCGATCAGCGCTTCTGAGACGACCTCGATTCGGTCGACATGGGTGCCGACATAGTCGCGGGTGCGTTGCCCGGGCTCGATCACCGCGATGCCTTCGGCAATCGAGACGCCGGGCCGGGCGGGTTCGGGCCAGTGGCCGAAGTGGTGGGCCATGCCCGGGAAGCGTTCCGACTGCACCCCGACGATCTCGATCCCCGGAGCGAGGCCTCGTGCCGCGACCGAAATGCCCGAGATCAGCCCGCCCCCGCCGATCGCCACGACCAGCACGTCAAGATCGGGCTGGTCGGTCAGCATTTCGAGGCCGACCGTGCCTTGCCCGGCAATCACGACATCGTCGTCATAGGGGTGAATTAAGGTCAGCCCGCGTTCCTCCACCAGCGCGGGGATTGCGGCGGTCGCTTCGGCAAAGTCGCGGCCGGTCAGGATCACTTCTGCGCCGAAGTCGCGGGTGCGGTTGGCCTTGATCGCCGGGGTCGAGGTCGGCATCACGATGGTCGCCGGAATGCCGAGCTTGCCCGCGTGATAGGCGATCCCCTGCGCGTGATTGCCAGCCGAGACCGCGATCACGCCGCGCGCCCGCTCGTCCTCGGTCAAGCCAAGCAGCCGATTGAGCGCGCCGCGCTGCTTGAACGAGGCGGTGAACTGGAGGTTCTCGAACTTCAGCCATAGATCCGCGCCGGTCACCTCCGACAGGGTCGCCGAACGCAGGAAGGGCGTGCGGTCCACTTGCCCTGCGATCCGCTCGGCTGCCGCGTTGATGTCGGCAAACGTGATAAGGGGTGTCATGCCAGCATCCGCCACGGATTCTCGACCAGCGTCTTGAAGGCCGCCATGAAGGCCGCGCCGACTGCGCCGTCGATTACGCGATGATCGAAGCTGCCGGTAACGCTCGCCACCGTTGCAACCGTCACCGCGTCGTCAACCACATGGGCCCGCCGTTCGCCTGCACCAATGGCGAGGATCATCGCTTCGGGCGGGTTGATCACGGCGTCGAATTGCTTGATCCCGAACATCCCGAGGTTCGAAAGGCTGGCAGTTCCGCCGGTATATTCGGCTGGTTGGAGTTTGCCCTCTTTGGCCCGCGCGGCAAGATCCTTCATCTCGGCCGCGATGGCCGAGAGCGACTTGCTCGCGGCATCGCGGATCACGGGGGTGATGAGCCCGCCGGGCACGGCCACCGCCACCGATATATCGGCGCGCTGGTACCGGCGGATGACATCGGCGGCTAAGCTCACATTGGCATCGGGCACCTGCATCAGCGTGATCGCCTGGGCCTTGAGCAGCATGTCATTGACGCTGAGCTTGCCCCCGTCCGCAGCGAGCGCCGCATTGAGTTCTGCGCGCAGTGCTAGCAGCGGGTCCAGCAAGACGTCGACCGTCAGGTAGAAGTGCGGAACCTGCTGCTTGGATTCGGTCAGCCGCCGCGCGATCGTCTTGCGCATATTCGTGAGCCGCTCGACTTCGAACGGCGCATCCATTGCAGATGGTGCGGGAGCCGCTGCCGCTTCAGGCGCGGTGACGGGTAGAGTGGTGGTGGTGGAGGTGGTGGGCGCTGCTGGAACCGGGGGCGGCGCTGCGGGCTGAGCGGGGTGCAGCCCTGCGGCGCGCCTCAGATCGGCCAGCGTTACTTGGCGACCTGCCTGCCTTTTCGCAAGCTCCGCCAGATCGACGCCTAGTACCAGCGAGAGCTTGCGGCCCAGCGGCGTGGCATCGACGTGCGAGGCGAGCGGAACGGGCGGCGGGGTAGAGCCGCGCTCGGACAGCGGCCCGGACGGCAGCGCTGACGTTGGGGCAGGCGAGGGCGCAGGCTCGGGCTTCGACTCAGATTCCGATGCCGGCACCAGAGCGGGCGGTATGGCTTCTCCCTCCGCCGCCAGTCGCAGAATCACTTCCCCCACGGCAATATCCTCGGCTCCGTCAGCTACCAGGATTTCGGCAACGATCCCATCGTCGGCGGCTTCCAGTTCCATCGTTGCCTTCTCGGTTTCAATTTCGGCGATCACGTCGCCGGCTTTCACCGCATCGCCGACCTTGACGTGCCATTTGGCAAGCGTGCCTGTCTCCATCGTCGGTGACAGGGCAGGCATGATCACTGCAGTCATCGCGCACCTCCGATCAGGCTTGCCGCGGCCTCGACAATGGCTTCGGCATCAAGGCGGTATTCGCCGTAGAGATCAGGCAGCGATCCCGTCTGCCCGAAACGGTCGGTCCCAAGCGGGTTGATCCGGTGTCCGCGCACTCCGCCGAGCCACGATAGTGAGGCGGGGGAGGCATCGCACACTGTCACCAGGCCGGTGGATACTGGCAGCACCCCAAGTAGTGCTTCGACCGGCGAGGTCGCGGCTGACCCGCGCTTCCAGATCGCGGCGCGCGCATCCGACCAGTCGCGGTGGAGCTTGCCCGGTGAGGTGATCTGCAGCAGGCCAAGACCCGGCATGTCCTCGGCCAGCATTGCGTGGGCCTCGAGCGCTTCAGGCATCATCGCACCCATCGCCACGATCGCGACTGGCTGGTCCGCCCCCGGCGCGATCCGCCAATAGGCGCCGTCAATTACACCCCGTTTCCAGTTGTCATCGGTGCGATAGGGCTGATCGATCGTGCGCGTCGAGAGGCGCAGGTAAATGCTTCCTCCATCGGGCGCTTGCAAGTAGTGGAAGGCATGTTCCATGAGCAGCGCGAGTTCGTCTGCAGTGGCGGGCTCGTAATGGGTAAGGCCCGGCTGGCCCATCGCGATCAGTGGCGGATTGATCGATTGGTGGGCGCCGCCTTCGCCTCCCAGCGTCAGACCCGAAGGCGTGGCAACCAGCAGGAAGCGCGCGTCCTGATAGCACCCATAGTTGAGGGCATCGAGCCCTCGCGCGATGAAGGGGTCATAGACCGTGCCGATCGGAATTAGCCGTTCGCCAAACAGCGGTCCGGCAAGACCAGCTGCCGCGAGCATGAGGAACAGGTTGTGTTCTGCTATACCCAGCTCGACATGCTGGCCGGCCGGATTGCCTTGCCATTTCTGGGGGCTCGGTACATTGAGTTGTCGGAACACATCGGGAAGCTCCTGCCGCCGGAACAGACCGCGGCTGTTGACGAACGCACCAAGATTGGTCGACACCGTCACGTCGGGCGAGGTCGTAAGGATTCGGTCGGCGAGCGGCGAGCCCCCCTTGGCCAGTTCGAATAGGATCTTGCCGAAGGCCCCTTGCGTTGATTGCGCCGCGCCGTCCGGAACCGGAATGGTGGGTACCTGAATGCGTTCCGGCGCATGATCGCCAAGCTTAGTTGCGATTGGACTCGCCTCGACAAAACCGCGCAACTCGGCAGCGGCGTTAGGGCCAAGGCCCGCCCATGGCTCCCATTCCGCGCCCGGCGCGATCCCGAAACTGTCCCTCAGTTCTTCGATCTGCGCTGGGGTCATCAGTCCAGCGTGATTGTCCTTGTGGCCAGCAAGCGGCAAGCCGTGCCCCTTGATGGTGTAGGCAATGAAAAGTGTATTGCGTTCGTCTTTGGCGTCATCGAACGCAGCAGTGAGCGTCTCGATGCAATGCCCCCCTAGGGTTGTCATGAGCCGCTGCAGGTCAGGATCGTCATGCTTGGCAATCAGCTGCAAAGTTTCAGGGTGGTCCGCAAGATCGGAATTGAGGCGCTCGCGCCAGGAAGCACCGCCCTTAAAAGTCAGGGCTGCATAGTCGGCATTGGGACAGGTCTCGATCCAGTCAGCAATCGCCTGGCCGCCTGGGCGCGCAAACGTTTCGCGCTGGAGCTTCCCGTGCTTGAGCGTCACCACGCGCCATCCACAGGTCTCGAAGATGTCGTCGAAGCGGCGGAACATCCGATCGGCAGTGGTCGCATCAAGTGATTGGCGGTTGTAGTCAACGATCCACCAGCAGTTTCTTAGATCGTGCTTGTAGCCCTCAATAAGGCACTCGTAGATGTTGCCCTCATCAAGTTCAGCATTGCCCATGAGCGCTATCATTCGGCCTACTTGATCAGGTTCAAACAAGCGGTGAGCGATCAGCCAATCTTGGACCAAGCTCGCGAATGCGGTAATCGCGACGCCAAGTCCGACTGATCCGGTTGAAAAATCAACAGGGATCGCGTCCTTCGTGCGACTAGGGTAGGATTGAGCACCCCCGAAACCCCTGAATTGCAATAGCGCATCGTTGCTCTGGTTGCCGAGCAAATAGTGGATCGCGTGCAGTAACGGCCCGGCGTGTGGCTTAACCGCTACTCGATCATTCGGCCCAAGGGCATGGAAGTACAACGCCGCCATGATCGCGGTCATCGAAGCGCAGCTCGCTTGATGCCCGCCAACCTTGATACCATCGACGCTCTCGCGAAGATGGTTTGCGTTGTGAATTGTCCATGCGCTGAGCCATAGGAGGCGCTGATTCAATGCCTCGAGATGAGCGAGGCGGTCGCGCGATAGCGGTTCAAGGTCGATCGTTTCGGAAGTCTTCGGCATTTTGGGCATGTGCCAGATCTCCATCTAGCTCTTTTCAGGAAGGGCTCGGCCTGCTAGCAGAATTCCAATCGGAAACGAAAGTATCTTTTCAGAAATAGACGATAGGGAGGTCTGCCATGGGGCTTGTGCATAGAACTGTTCTGCCATGGCGGCAGGTGCACCTCGATTTCCACACTCCTGCTGCGGTCGGAGCGGTTGGTGATAGGTTTGATGCGGAGGCCTTCGCCGACACCATTTCGGCCGCGCAGGTGGAATCCGTCGTGTTGTTCGGCAAGTGCCACCACGGCTGGTCCTATTACGACAGCAAGGTCGGCGAGCGGCACCCGGGGCTCGGTTTCGATCTGCTCGGCGCACAGATTGCCGCGCTGAAGCGCCGGGAGATCGAGACCGTGCTCTATCTCTCGGTCGGCTGGGATGAACGCAATGCAGCCGAGAATGTTGACTGGCGACAGGTCGGAGCCGACGGGCAGTTCTTCTGCCTGCTCGGCAATCACCTCGATGCGGCGTGGAAGTACATGTGCCTCGGGACGCCCTATCGCGATCACGTGGTGGCGCAGGTGGCCGAGATGCTGGAGCGCTATCCCGATGCCGACGGCCTGTGGCTCGACATCATCAAGCAGGAGCCTTGCGCCTGCGTCCATTGCCAGCGCGCGATGAACGAGGCCGGGCTGGACTGGACCGACCCAGCCCACCGCCTGATCCATCGTGGTACGGTGCTGGAAGGCTATTTTAAGGCGATTGCCGAGGTGGTCGGCGACCGGCCGATTTCGCTGTTCCACAACACTTCCATGGTGCCGCGCGGCGAACGCAGGTTCTTCTCCTATCAGAGCCATGTCGAAATCGAGGCGCTGCCGACGGGGGGGTGGGGCTATGATCACCTGCCGATCTCCGCGCGCTACGGGGAGACGCTCGGGCTCGACCGGATCGCGGTGACGGCGCGGTTCCATCTCATCTGGGGCGAGCTGGGATCGTACAAGCACCCCGATGCGCTGCGTTACGAGACCGGCGCGATGCTCGCCAACGGCGCGAAGGTCTGCATCGGCGACCAGCTCGATTCGACCGGCGTGCTCGATCCGGCGGCATGGGACCTGATGGGGGCCATCTTCGCGGAAACAGCCGCCAAGCAGCCGTGGTGCGAGGGATCACATGGTGTGGCCGAGATCGGCCTGCTCTCCAGCGTCGGCGTCTCGCAGCCCGGTGCGATCAGCCGCGAGGCACGGCACTGTGTCGAGGATGAAGGCGCGGCGCGCATCCTGTCCGAGTGCCATTTCCAATTCGACGTGATCGACACCGAAGCTGACTTTGGCCGCTACAAGCTGCTGGTCTTGCCCGACAGGGTGCGGCTCGATCCGGCACTGGCCGCAAGATTGCAGGCCTATGCGGATCAGGGCGGCCGCATCCTGCTGACGGGGGAGAGCGGCCTTGCCCGCGATACCGGGGCGCCGCTGCTCGATTGCGGCGCGCAGTTGCTCGGCCCTGCGAAATCCGATCCGCGCTTTGTCCTGCTGCGCGAGGATTTGCGGCCCCGCTGGACCGGGGCGCAGCCCTTTGTGATCATGGCGCCTTCGCTGGCGATCAGAGCGGGCGAGGGGGCCGAGACGCTCGGCGAGAGTTTCGATGCGCTGTTCAACCGCCGCCCGCAGCATTTCTACGGCCATGTCCACGCCCATGCTGCAGCCGAGCCTTCGGGCCTTGCGGCAGGGGTGCGCAAGGGGGGGATCACCTGGCTCCCGTTCCCGCTGTTCACCCTCTATCGGATGATGGGCCATTCGACCCTGCGCCACTTCGTGATGGCGGCGATCCGCGATCTTCTGGGCGAGCCGCTGATCATCGCCGAGGGCCTTCCGCCGACCGCTACGCTCAACCTGCGCGCGCAGCCGGGCGAGGGGCGGCATGTCGTGCATCTGCTGCACGGCGAGCGGCGGCTGAAGGGCAGCTATGTTCTTGGCCAGATCGAAGTTGTCGATGCCCTGCCCAATATCGGCCCCGTCGACCTGTCGCTGGCGCAGAAAGTGAGCCGCGCCGAACTGGTGCCGCAAGGCACCGCGCTTGAGGTGCGCGAGGAGGGCGGACGATGGCGCATCCACGTCCCCTCTTTCGCCGGGCACCAGATGATCGCGGTCAGCTAGGCGGGCGGAGAATCTCGGCGAGGTTCTCGTCTTCGAGCCGGATTCTCCAATCGCCTTCTACAGCGAGTAGCATGCCGGTGTAGCTGATCAGCTTTTGCTGCCCGTTTGCGCGTTCCCACATGAACTGACCGATGGCGAGGGCGCCTTCGGTCCCGACCGGCTCGATCCGCAGGTCGCGCCAGGCGAAGCACACCGGCGGCTGCCATGCCGGACCGAGGTAACGCTCCGTCAGATCGGCAAAAGTGAGCAGCCGCGGTACGCCCTTGCGGACCATCCACGCGCCCTCGGGGTGGTAGCGCGCAAGTATCGCGGGCCGATCGGCGAGTTCAAGATCGCGCGCATAGGCGGCGAACCAATCGTGCAGCGGTGATGTCATGGGTCGATCGGCCAGAGTGGGCGGGTGATGTAGCGGTATGGCAGACGGCGCGGATCGTGATCGAGCACGCCCGGCGCATCGACGATCAAGATCTCGCCCGCCAGGGTTTTGAAGGCTGCGTAGAAATGCTGCGAAGACTTGACGAGGAGAACCCGCCGAATTGCCGGATCGATTCCCAGCCGCGAGAAGGCTTCCGGTGCGAAACACTGGGTGCGTTGCGAACTGACCACCAGATACCAGTCGAGCGCCGGAACATGCAGACCCGCCGCCTTGCCCATGGGCCACTCGCTGCCGGAAAACGGCACGCTCGCACTGTCTGAAGTCGCCAGCACTTTGACGGCGAGGTCAAGCGGCTCGCCTGACAAGGCGCATGCCTTGCCGCCAATGCGCAGTTCGATGTTAGCGCCGGGTCCGGCAGCCAGCGCCAGTTCGGTTGCGACCGGATCCCAGATGATGCCCGCTGCGAGGTTGCCCACGCCAGCAGCAGCCAGCGCCCGCAGGAGCCACGTCGAATCCGATGGTGCGCCGCCTCCCGGGTTGTCGGCGGTATCCGCCAGCACAAGCGGCTTGGCTCCCGGATGGTCCGCCGCGCGCGCCAGGGCTTCCTCCATCGCCACCAGCGGAGCATGGGTCGTGCCTGCCAGTTCCCGCAATGCTCCGCCGACCTCCGCAGCGGTGCGGGCTGCGGCCGAGGCGTCGTCGTCAGTCGTGACGATCACCTTGGCGGTGGTGTCGGGCGTGTCGGCCCAGATGAAACCGTGGACGATCGCAATGTCGAGCGCCTCGCCGCGTGCCTCCCGCGCCCGACAATCGGCGACCAGCGCCTGCATCGGGCCATGCATCGTGTGGTAGACCGAGACCATCCGGCAATCATGGACGGCAAGGCGCGGGACAATCTCTCCGCGCAGTGTCGCCAGGGCCAGCCGGACCAGCTTTTCGGCACATTCGGCGATGTCGGTATGCGGGTATTCCTTGTAGCAGACGAGCAGATCGGCTCCGTCCAGCATCGCCTGCGACAAAGTGCCGTGACTGTCGAACAGCACCGCAATGATCGTATCGCGGCCCACGATGGCGCGAACGCGGGTGATGAGATCGCCGTCGCAATCGGGCAGGCCTTGCGCGCTCATCGCTCCGTGGAGGCCGAGCACCACAAGGTCGACCGGCCCGGCCAAAGCAAGGTCACGCAGCAATTCGCCCGCCAGGGTCTCGTAGGTTGCGCGCGTCAACAGCCCGCCGGGCTGCGCGCCTGCGACCATTCCCTCGATCAGCGTGATCTCGTCCGCCGCTGCCAAGGCGCGCAAGGGCACAAGCGGCGCAGCAATCAGGGGGACCTCCGCGCCGAGCGTTCCGGCGGAATGATAGCACAGTGCCGCAAAGTCATGCAGCCCGGTCGCCAACGGGGAGAAGGCGTTGACCTCGACCCCGAAAGCCGCCGCGAAGACGCGCGGTGCGGGCATCAGGCATCCCTCCGGAACAATCGCCCGCGAAAGGCGAGGAAGGCCTCGCCATCGGGCGCAAGGTGCAGCTGCTGGAGGGTGGGTATGCGCGAGCCGGGCAGGAGCGTCGCAAATGCCCCGCCTCCGACGGGATGGAGCCCGACTTCATAGGTCTCGGTCTGGTCACCCGCGTCGGCGGCCGGACTGAAACGCGCAATCGCATGGCCCTCGCCAGGGCGGACCGAAATCCGGTAGCGCGGTGCGCGCCATTCCCCGAGCACCGGGGCGATTGCTGCGGCATCGGCGGAGGCCTCCGGAATGTGCGGCGGATTGGGCAACGTACTCTCCGCGAGCGCCTCGATTAATGGTGGCAGAAGTGCTTGCGCCGCCAGCCTTGCGTCGCCGCCTGCCACCATAAGTGCGACCGCCACCTTGGCTCTTGGCGCGATCCTGAGAAAGCTCGCCTGCCCCGACACGGCTCCATCATGGCCCCAAACCGCGCCATCCTCGCTGAAGCGCATCAGGCCGGGCCCGAAGCCGAGCGCGAAGCTGGCCGAAGGGGAGGGGACCTGAGGCTGTGTCATCGCGTCGAACAGGCCCAGCCCCGCTGGCGCAGGCTGCCACAGCGCCTCAGCCCAGCGGACCAGATCGACCGTGCTCGCATAGGGCGTAGCCCCGGCTGGGCCGAGCGCCCGCAGCGCAGGATCGCCGGCCGGAACGGTGTCAGCCGGGGTGGTATTAACCGCCAGCTCCCAATCTGTACGCCGTGCTACAGTGTTGTGGAGGCCGAGAGGCCGAGCAAGCCGACCGGCAAACAGCGTCTCCCAGTCCTGCCCAAGCGTGACCTCGGCCAGCCTTGCGGCGAGCACGATGCCTGCGTTGCAATAAGAGGTGAGCGTTCCCGGCGGAACGGTCTGCTCCGCCCCTGCAAGCCGCCGGATATAGCGTTCGATGGCATCGGGCGCGCTACCCTCGTCATCGAAGATGTCGCCGAAGAACCCTCCCTGATGTGTCAACAGATGCCGCGCAGTCAGGCGCGCGGTCGCCTCAGGATCGGCCAGACGGAAGTCTTTAAGATAGCGCGTCACCGGCGCATCCAGATCAACTCGCCCCTCACGCGCAGACAAATGGACCAGCGCGGCGGTGAAGGTCTTTGCGATCGAGCCCATGCGGAATGGCAGATCGGGCTGTGAGACCCCGAATCCGGCTTGTGCGACGCGTCCCTCTGCCAGCACCGCCAGGCTCGCGGCCG
>JAGWXN010000220.1 GCA_018969885.1 Betaproteobacteria bacterium
AAGGCTTCCGCCCAGGGTGCCGCGGGCGCGGACCTGCTGATCGCCGATGCCGTCCGCCAGATCCGCGAGCGAGGGGATGCTCGCGCGCACCAGTTCGGAGCGAGCAACCTCGGCGTGAGCGGTCATGGCACCGATGGTGATGGCATCGGGCTGCCGGGTGATGCCCCGCAGGGCCGCAACGCCGGACAGATCGATGAGATCGGAGGGGGCAGCCAACCCAAGCTTGATCGCTGGAAGCAGAGATTGCCCGCCGGCGATCAGGCGTCCGTCGGCGGACCGGCCCAGGGTCGCGATGGCATCGGCGGTGGAAGCCGGGCGGTGGAAATCGAAAGCATTCATATCGGTGTTCCGTCTGGAAGTCGCAGGCGAAGATCGGACATGGCGTGATGGGGCGGTCAGGCCGACAGGCCCTGTAACGCGCGCCAGACGCGCTCGCTGGTGAGAGGCATCTGGATGGCGGTGGCGCGGTCGCCCAGGCCGTTGCGCGCAAGCGCGTCGACCACTGCATTCACGACCGCAGGCGTGGCGCCGATCGTGCCCAGTTCCCCCACGCCCTTTACGCCCAGCGGATTGGCCTTGCAGGGTACCGACTGGTCGAGTCGGGTTTCAAAGCGCTTGACGATACCGGCACGGGGCATTGCATAGTCGAGGAAGCTTGCAGTCACGAGCTGAGCCTGGTCGTCATAGACCAGTTGCTCGCAGAGCGCCTGTCCGATGCCTTGGACGGCGCCGCCGTCGACCTGGCCCAACACGATCATCGGGTTGACCACGCGGCCCACGTCGTTCACGGACGAATAGCGATCGATGACCACTTCACCGGTGTCTGGGTCGACTTCCACTTCGCAGACATGGCAGCCATTGGGCCAGCTCGGTCCGTCGACCTTGGTGACCGACTCAAGGAAAATGCTGCCCGACGCTTCGCGCGCCGCGACATCAAACAGGCTGATCTGCAGGTCGGTGCCCGCCACCTGGAAACGTCCGGCTTCGTATTCGAGATCCGCGGCGGGCGCCTCAAGTGCATCAGCAGCCTTTTGCCTCGCGATGTCCAGCACCTTGACAGCAGCCGCCTGGAGCGCCGACCCGGCGGTAAAGAGCGAACGCGAACCAGCGCTGCCAAATCCCTCGCCGCGATCGGTGTCTCCTTGAATGATCCGGATGCGCTCGAGCGGAACGCCGAATGAATCGACCGCGAGCTGCGCATAGGTGGTGGCGATCCCCTGACCCATGGCCTGCGTCGCGGTGAAGATCTCGATGAAGCCATCGGCGGTGACGTTGACCGTGACCCGGTCGTCAAGCACATTGCCCCCGGTCCATTCGAGGAAGGTGGCGATGCCGCGGCCGCGCAGACGACCCTGTTCGCGGCTCGCTTTTGCGCGCGCCTCGAAACCGTTCCAGTCGGCCAGCTCAACGCCCTGCGCCATGATGCTCGGGAAGTTGCCCGTGTCGTAGACCTGACCCATCGCGTTCTTGTAGGGCATTTGTTCGGGGCGGACCATGTTCCGGCGGCGCAGTTCGATCGGATCAATGCCGGTTTTAAGCGCGGCTGCGCTCATGAGGCGCTCGATCACATAGACTGCCTCGGGACGGCCGGCACCCCGATATGCGCCGAGTGGCGTGGTGTTGGTGAGCACAGCCTGGATGTGCAGGTCGATGGTGCCGATGTCGTAGATGCTGGTGGTGATCCAGGGACCGATCAGGAGCGGGATGGCGCAACCCGTTGGGGCCGGATGCGCACCGATGTTCGCCTGGGTACGCACACGGAGCGCGAGTACGCGGCCGTCGGCGTTCAGCGCAAGATCGGCCTGGCTGCGGAGCCCCCGACCGTGCACTGCAGTGAGGAACTCTTCGCTTCGCTCGGCAATCCATTTGACGCTGGCACGCATCTGGCGCGCGACGAAGGCAACGGCGACGTCTTCGGGATAGGCGCCGGTCTTCATGCCGAAGCCACCCCCCACGTCGCCCACCAGCACGCGCACCTGATCCTTGGTGAGCCCCAGCTGGTCGGCGATCGTATTGCGTGCGCCAGAGGGCATCTGCGAGCTCATTCGCAGCGTGGTGCGGCCGTCGGCTGCGTCAAAGCTTGCGAGCACCGAGCGCGGCTCAATCGAGGCCGGCGCCAGCCGCTGGTTATCGAGATCGAGCGACACCACGTGGGCGGCCGCGGCGAAGGCCTGGTCGGCTGCCTCGCGGTTACCGTAACGGGTTTCAGCCACCACATTGCCCGGGGCACCGGACCAGACCTGCGGCGCATCCTGGGCGAGCGCGGCGACGACGTTGCCAACTGCTGGCAGCTCACGGTAATCGACCATGACAGCATCGCGGCCCGCACGCGCGGCATCGGGCGAGGTGGCAATCACGACCGCAACGGCTTCGCCTACGAAGCGAACGACCTCGGGCGCGATCGCGTGCCGGTCGGGCGGGGGCGGCGGTGTACCGTCGGGCCGCTTGAAAATCGGGGGCGGGCCGGCGAAGGGCTTGACCCCGGCAGCGACCAGATCCTTGCCGGTGAATGCGGCGACCACGCCCGGCGTGGCCAGTGCCGCCGACAGGTCGATGGATTCGATCTGGGCGTGGGCCATGGGAGAGCGGACAAACACCAGGTGGAGCAGGCCCGCTGGTGCGAAATCATCAACATACCGGCCGCGGCCGGTGATCAGCGCGGGATCTTCGATCCGGCGCACGGAATGTCCGCTGCCGAAGCGGCCAAAGTCGTTGTCGGCGGTCACGTGAGTGTCCTTGTGACAGGTGGATGCGGGAGGCGAAGTGGCTGTGCGCCCGGCGAAACCGGGTTAGCGGCCGGCGCCGGAAGTGGCGGCCTGTCGGACCGCCTGGACGATGTTGGCGTAGCCCGTGCAGCGGCACAAGTTACCCTCGAGCGCTTTCTCGATCGCCGCCTCGTCCGGCTGCGGATTGGAGGCGAGGAGACTCGCGCTTGCCATGATCATGCCGGGCGTACAGAAGCCGCACTGCAGGCCGTGGCAATCCATGAAGGCCTGCTGCAGCGGATGCAGCGTGCCGTCGTTGGCGGCCATGCCCTCAATGGTCTTGATTGTGGCGCCTTGCGCCTGAACGGCGAGCATGGTGCAACTCTTGATCGCCTGGCCGTCAAGCAGGACGGTGCAGGCGCCACATTGGCTGGTATCGCAGCCAACATGCGTGCCGGTGAGTCCGAGATCAACCCGGAGAAAATCGACCAGCAGTCGGCGCGGCTCAACTTCGCGCTCGACCTGCTGACCGTTGACGGTCAGGCGAACAGTGGGCATGGGGGTACGCTCCAAAGAAACAGCCGCGATGTTAGCGCGGAACCCTGTTGCTGGCATGCTGGCATCATAGGCGTCCGGCCGGCCGTCTCGGCGTCAACGCAATAAACCCCTCGATGCTCGAGCATTTTCGACTCTCTCATGTGGTGGCGGGATTCGTGTCGGTCCTGGTGGGTTATGCCAGTTCCGCGGTCATCGTTCTGCAGGCAGCCGCCGCGGCCGGTGCGACTGAGGCGCAGCAGGTCTCCTTTCTCTGGGTGCTCGGGGTGGGAATGGGTGTGACCACCATCGCGCTGTCCCTTCGGTACCGGGCGCCGGTGCTTGCCGCCTGGTCAACGTCCGGCGCCGCGCTCCTGGTCACCGCGCTGGCCGGGACCACGCTGGGTGAGGCCGTTGGCGCCTTTCTGTTTTCGTCGGCGCTGCTCGTCCTGGTCGGGTTGCTCGGCTGGACGGATGTCATCTTGCGCTATGTGCCGCGGTCGGTGGCGGCCGCGATGCTGGCTGGGGTGCTGCTTCGTTTCTGCACCGGCATGTTTGCGCTCCCGGGCGCAGGCCTGCTGCTGGCGCTCGCCATGGTGGCGGTGTATCTGCTCGCCAAGCATCGAATGCCGAACTATGCGGTGCTGGCAAGTGTTGGCGTGGGGGTGGTCGGCACCATGGCGACCACGGGGCTCGACCTCTCCGGCGTGGGATTGGGCCTTGCGGGCCCTGTGTTTACGGCGCCTGAGTTTTCGCCTGCAGTGTTGGTTGGTGCAGGCCTCCCGCTCTTTCTGGTGACAATGAGTTCACAGAACCTCACGGGGATGGCGACCCTGCGTGCACATGGGTACACCACGCCAGCCTCTCCCCTCATCGCGAGCCTCGGGGCGATCGGGCTTGTGCTGGGTGCGGCGGGCGGCTTTGCTTACAGCGTGGCGGCGATTTCGGCTGCGGTCTGCATGACCGACGATGCCGAGCCCAGGCCCGAGCGTCGCTATCTGGTCACGCTCTGGGCGGGCGGCTTTTATCTGCTTGCCGGTTTGTTTGCGGCGACGGTCGTGGCGTTGCTCGCGGCGTTACCGCAGGCACTTGTCATGGCGATCACGGGGGTGGCGCTGCTCGCCACGCTTAGTAACAGCCTGACTGTGGCCGTCAGCGAGGATGGCGAGCGCGACGCCGCGATCGTGACTTTCCTGTGCACCGCCTCAGGCATGTCGCTGTTTGGCGTAGGGAGCGCGTTCTGGGGCCTGCTGCTGGGCGTTGCGGTCCTTCAATGGCGGCGCCGTGACGGGCTGCGCGCGGGCTGAGCGGGAAGATCACCCGCTGCGAGGACACTGAGCCAAAAAATGGT
This sequence comes from Betaproteobacteria bacterium, assembly GCA_018969885.1. The sequence continues at coordinate 4,591 of JAGWXN010000220.1, forward strand.
CAGCGCGCGCGCTGAGCCCAGGCCGCCTCAGTGCGCGATGTCGAGCGTGGTGGTTCGACGCAATTCACGCCGATAACGGGTGTCATCAAAGGGGCGCCCCCGATGCATGGTGGCGCGGTTGTCCCAGATCACCAGATCGAGCGGCTGCCAGATGTGCTGATAAACGAACCTTGGCTGTGTCGCGTGTTCAATCAGGTCGAGGAGGAGGATTCGCCCCTCGGGAACCGGCCAATCGACGATGTGCGACGCATGGGAAGCCAGATAGAGCGCGCGTCGCCCAGAGCCTGGCAGCGTGCGGACGAGGGGGTGGACGGCACCTGGAAGCCGGGCTGCTTCTTCAGGCGAAAAATCAAATCCGATCGTGTGTCGGGAATGGACAATTGAGTGGAATGCGCGCAGGCCCGCAAGCCGGCGCTGTTCGTCGGGATCGAGCGCGTCCCAGGCGCTTCGCATGTCAGCGAACTCGGTGTCGGCCCGAACCTCGGGTACGACCTTGGCCGAGAGCAGCGAATAGCGTCCGGCGGGATCCACAAATGAGGCGTCGGTGTGCCACAGGCGATTGCTGAGAATACTGAGGCGGCGGCGATCGGCTACGTCAGCCAGTTCGCCGTTGGCTTTCACACTGGAAATATCGGTGAGCGCTTCATTGCCGAAACGGTTTGCACCCAGGGCAGACAGGGAGGTCTGGGTGTGCAGTTTTCCGTCGAAGCGGGTCGCGAAATCAACCTGTTCGTCATCGGTGAACGGCTGGTCGCGAAAGACCAGAACTGCATACTGATCCATGGCGGCGCGGATCGCTGCGAGCATTGCCGGGTCGCGTGCCTGACGCAGGTCGACCCCCACCACTTCGGCAGCGAACAGGGTGTGCAGCGGCTTGCAATTGAGCATGGGAGCTCCGAAGAACGATCAGACATGAACGATTTTAGTGCGCCGGGGCGGGCATCGCCAGGCACTGGGTCTGGTTTCGGATCGGCCGCGATGGACGGCCAGGGCGGTGCGCTCAAGGTATTCTTCGGCCTC
>JAGWXN010000221.1 GCA_018969885.1 Betaproteobacteria bacterium
TGGTGGGTCCGTTATCGGGCGGCGAAGGCATTGCGGTCAAGGATTATTCCAAAACCCAGCCCAACATGACCTTCATCAACGGTGGCTCCGGCGCGCAGGCAACCACCCTGGTCAATCCCAGCCCGAACTTCTTCCGCTTCAACACTGAAGGCGCGCAGTGGATGGTGGGCCTCGGTAAAGCCGCGGTTGACAAGGGCTACAAGCGGGTAATGGTGATCGCCGAAGACTATGCGTTCCCTTACTCGCAGGTTCAGGGCTTCATGACCGAGTTCTGCAAGCTCGGCGGTCGGGTGCCAGTGAAAGCCTGGGTCCCGCTGGGCGGTAAGGACTACTCGTCGGTGATTGCGCGTATTCCGAAAGATGTTGATGCACTGCTCGTCGTACTCGGTGGAGCCGACGCCGTGAACTTCCTGAACCAGTATGAAGCGGCGGGCGGCGATAAACCGATGATGGGTGGCTCCATCACTGTGAGCCAGGACGTTCTCAACTATCGCGGCAAGCGTCGCGACTCGCTGGTGGGAACGATCTCAGCCGGCCCCTACGCCGACAGCTTCGATGGTGCTGAATGGAAGGCCTTCGTGTCGGCCTACCAGAAGAACTTTCCGGTGTCCGCCGGCGGCTATCCGAGCCCGAGCCTCTTCGCATTGGTGTATTACACCAATATGAAGGCGGCACTCGATGCGCTCGATGTGGTCAAGGGCGATCTGTCGGGTGGTCAGGCGAAATACCGCGATGCGCTCTCAAACCTCGAACTCAAGATGCCCACCGGCACGGTGAAGCTTGATTCGAATCGTCAGGCCATCGGCACCACTTTCGTAACCGAAGTGGTGAAAGATGCTCAGGGCGCACTCACCACGCGCGTGCTGCGTAAGGTTGACAATGTCGATCAGCTGCTGGGACTGAAAAAGGAAGAGTTCCAGATCGGTTCGCGCGACGTGCCGAACTGCCCGTAAACCCCCAGTCGCCTGCAGCAGCTTCCTTCGCACATGACCTCCGCAGCCCGTCTACGTGCCTCGCCCGGTGGCCGCCCCTCGGGCGGCACCACCAGCGCGCGCTCACACTCGGGTAACGCGCCGATTGCTTCGTCTCACGCCCTGGTGCTCCAGAGTGTGAGCCGGGCGTTCGGCGCGCTGCGTGCGGTCGATGATGTATCACTCGAAGTTGCTGCAGGCGAGAAATATGCGGTACTCGGATCGAATGGCGCCGGCAAAACCACGCTGTTTAACACCATCACTGGCGATTTTCCGCCCACATCCGGACGGATCGAATTCTTCGGCGAAGACATCACACTGCTTAGCCCCCATGAACGTATTCGAAAGGGCCTGCGACGCACCTATCAGTCTTCGCTACTGTTTCGCGACCTCTCGGTTCGCGACAATCTCTTTCTGGCAGTACGTGGCGTAGCAAGCGGCCGCTTCAGCATATGGCGTCCGTCGGCCTCGCACCCCAGCCGACGCGCCACCGATGACCTGCTCGATCGCGTCCGGCTCACGCATATCGCCGACCAACCGGTGGCAAGCCTCGCACACGGCCAGCAACGCCAGCTCGAAATCGGCATGGCGCTGGCCGGGGCGCCGCGACTCATTTTGTTTGACGAGCCCGCAGCCGGCCTTTCGCCGGCCGAGCGGCGTGAACTCGTCCTCCTGCTCCAGTCGCTGCCCTCGCACATGAGCTTCATCATCATCGAGCACGACCTCGATATCGCACTCCGGGTGTCCGAGCGGGTCACCGTCATGCACAACGGTCGGGTGCTGCGCACAGGAACCCCGTCTGAAATCGAAAATGATGCACAGGTTCAGGCGATCTACATGGGAGGCCGTCACTGATGGCCCAGAGCCGCCCTGACCTGTCTGCCGCTGGCCGAGGTGCGGCCGGCGCAACGCCGATTCTCGTGGTGGAAGGTCTTGATGTTCACTATGGACGTGCCCACGCCTTACAGGGCGTGAGCCTCACCATCGACCGTGGTGTCTTCGGCATTGTCGGTCGTAACGGCATGGGTAAGACAACGCTCTGCAATGCCATCACCGGTTTGGTACCGGCGAGAGGCAGCGTGCGGCTCGCAGGTCAGCCTATCCTGGGGCTACCGCCCCATCGCATCACTCGCGCCGGAATCGCCTACGTACCGCAAGGGCGGCGCGTTTGGCCTTCCCTCACGGTCGATGAAACCTTGCGTCTGGTCGCCCGTCACCGCCGGGAGGTTGAACGGATCTACGCCATGTTCCCAAGGCTCGCTGAGCGAAAAGGTAACGGCGGATCGCAACTGTCCGGCGGCGAGCAGCAGATGTTGGCGATCGGACGCGCGCTTCTGCTTGAGCCACGATTGCTCGTCATGGACGAGCCCACCGAAGGGCTCGCGCCCGTCATTGTTGAGCAGGTGGCGCAGAGTCTCAGGGACCTGGCCCGTGAGGGTTCGATCTCGGTGCTACTGATCGAACAGAATCTGGGCGTCGCGATTGAGGTAGCTGACCATATCGGCGTGATGGTCAACGGGCGGCTCGCGCAGATCATGCCTGCGCCCCAACTCGCCGCCGATCGCGAATTACAGGAGCGGCTGCTGGGCGTGCGATCCAGTGTCGATGACGAGTCGGTCGCCGATCCGCAGCCGACCTCTGCGCCCGAATCCGTCGCTCAGGTTCAGGTGCTCACCGTGCGCCGCGCATACGGCGAAGCGACTCCTGCGCTCGATGCCATCGCACCGCGTGCCGGTCCGGGAGTCAATCGCTGGGGAACCGGCGCGGCGGGCGTGGTAACGCCGCCCTCTGGAACCGAACCGATCTCAGGCCCCCCGACTGTCCCGGTAAGGGCTATACCCGTCGCGGGGATGCCCTCCGATCGCCCAGGCGCGGTGTTTGACTTTCCAGTGTCCGTCACCAGCAGCCGCGCCGCGTATATCGCAGGCACCTTCGACACCAAGGCGCGCGAGTTGTTCTTCATCAGACAGTGCCTGGAGAAGCTCGGCTTACGTGTTGTGACCGTCGATCTGTCAACGAGCGGCAAAACTTCCACCGCCAGCGTTCACCCGCGCGAGGTCGCACGCCATCACCCAGAGGGCGAAAGCGCAGTGTTCAGCGGCGACCGGGGTGGCGCGGTCGCTGCGATGGCGACTGCCTTCGAACGCTTCGTGCTCACTCGACGTGACCTGGGCGGCATTATTTCTGCTGGGGGCTCAGGAGGTACCACGCTTGCAGCTGCTGGCATGCGTGCGTTGCCTGTGGGCGTACCCAAGGTTATGGTGTCCACCATGGCCAGCGGCGACACGCGCGCCTACGTCGGACCGAGCGACATCTGCATGATGTATTCGGTGACCGATGTGCAGGGCATCAACCAGATCAGCGAACGAGTGCTCGCCAATGCCGCGCACGCGCTCGCCGGCATGATCACGCATCCGCCCCTCACCTCGCAGGCCGAGCGCCCGGCCATCGGCCTCACCATGTTCGGCGTCACCACGCCCTGTGTGCAGGCGGTCACCCGGCTCCTCGGCGACAAGTATGACTGTCTGGTGTTTCATGCCACGGGCACGGGCGGGCAATCGATGGAAAAGCTCGCCGACTCCGATTTGCTTGCCGGCGTCCTTGATGTTTCCACCACCGAGATCGCCGATGAAATCGCGGGCGGCATTCTATCCGCGGGACCGCACAGGCTCGATGTCTTCGCGCGCCGAACGCTTCCCTGGGTAGGGTCGTGCGGCGCGCTCGACATGGCCAACTTCGGCCCCTGGGAAAGTGTGCCAGAGCGCTTCAGAGGCCGCAGGCTCTACCGCCACAATCCGTCGGTCACACTCATGAGGACCACCAACGACGAATGCCGTGCGATCGGCGAATTTCTGGTTGGAAAAATCAATGCGATGCGCGGGCCGGTGCGTTTCCTCATCCCCGAGGGCGGCGTGTCGTCCATCGATAAGCCGGGCCAGCCCTTTCATGACCCAGACGCCGACCGGGTGCTATTCGAAACGATCGAGCGAGGCTTTCGAGCGGGTCCCGACCGGCAATTGCTACGCCTGCCCCACCACATCAATGATGAAGCGTTCGCGCAGGCGCTGGTCGACGCCTGGTATGACGCATCACGCCCAGCGCTCGCCCGCCGCGCCTGAGACCTGACCACGAAGAGACTGCCGATGCCCCGAATTGACCGCCGTACGATTCTCAAAAACTTACGCAAGAAACTCGCCCGCGGCGAACCGATCATAGGCGGTGGCGCAGGAACAGGCCTGTCCGCCAAGTGTGAGGAAGCGGGCGGGATCGATCTGATCGTGATCTATAACTCCGGGCGCTACCGGATGGCCGGGCGAGGCTCGCTTGCGGGCCTGCTGGCCTATGGCAACGCCAACGAAATCGTATGCGACATGGCGCGCGAAGTGCTCCCGGTGGTTCGCCATACACCAGTACTTGCCGGCGTGAACGGCACCGACCCCTTCATGATGACCGACTCGTTCCTGCGCCGACTGATCGACCTCGGTTTCTCAGGCGTACAGAATTTCCCGACCGTGGGCCTGATTGATGGCACCTTCAGAGCCAATCTCGAGGAAACCGGTATGGGCTACGGACTCGAGGTAAACATGATAGCGGCGGCGGTAAAGCTAGACCTGCTCACCACACCCTATGTGTTCAACGATGACGAAGCGCGCGCGATGACCCGCGCCGGCGCCGATATCGTGGTCTGCCATATGGGTCTCACCACCGGCGGGGCAATTGGCGCCCACACGGCGCTCAGTCTGGAGGACTGCATCGAGCCTATCAACCGATGGAGTGCAGCGGCCCGCACGATCCGAAAGGACGTATTGGTGCTCTGTCATGGCGGCCCGATTGCAACCCCTGCTGACGCACGCTTCATCCTGGACCACTGTCCGGGATGCGATGGCTTCTATGGCGCGAGTTCCATGGAACGCCTGCCCACCGAGGAAGCGCTCACCCGAACCACCCGCGAATTCACCGCCGTACGCAGGGCGACATCCGGCGCAGCGCCAGGCGGGCGCGAGTCTAGAAGCAGACGGGCGCAGCCCGCCCGCAAAAATAGCGTTTGAGGAGACACCATCATGACCGGCGCTGAATTTGGCAGCTTTCTTTTGGGTCTGATCGTTGTCGCGATCATTATCGCGATTGCAGTCTGGCTGCTGCACTGGCTATACCTGCGAAGTTCCAAGGAACGGGCCTTCGTTCGCACTGGCCTGGGCGGGCAAAGGGTGGTGCTCGATGGTGGCGCCTTCGTCCTGCCTATCGTGCATGACGTCATTCCGGTGAATATGAATACTCTGCGACTTGAGGTGAGCCGCGGCCGCGACAAGGCGCTCATCACCAAAGACCGGATGCGAGTCGATGTGATCGCCGAGTTTTATGTCCGTGTGGCAGCGGCGCCCGAGGCAGTTGCAGCGGCGGCTCAGACGCTTGGCCTGCGCACGATGGAGCCGGAGCAACTCAAAGAACTGGTCGAAGGGAAATTTGTGGATGCGCTGCGTACCGCCGCTGCTGAAATGACGATGGAAGAGCTTCATGAGAAGCGCGGCACGTATGTGAGGCGGGTGCGGGAAGCAGTGGCTGGCGATCTGACCAAGAATGGTCTCGAGCTTGAATCGGCATCGCTCACACAGCTGGACCA
>JAGWXN010000222.1 GCA_018969885.1 Betaproteobacteria bacterium
GCCGGTCTCGACGTGATCAACAACGGCGAGCAGCAGCGCGAGGGCTTTTTCCTTTACGTCCAGCACCGGATGTCGGGCTTTGGCGGCAGCTGGAAACGCTGGACCCGCGCCGATGTCGAGCGCTATCCCGCCTTCCGGCAGATGATGGACGAGCAGAACCGCGGGCGGACTGCGGTGAGCAATTTCGCGCCGCCACGGGTGGTCAGTGAAGTCCGTTACATCGACCCTGCCGTTGCCTCAGTGGAGGCGAGCGATTTTGCCCAGGCGCTTCGGGGCCGCGACACGGGCTATGTCGAAGCCTTCCTCACAGCGCCCTCGCCCGGGATCATTGCAGCGGCCTGTCGCAATGAGCACTACGACAGCGAACGCGCCTACCTGCGGGCGTTGGGCGAGGCGCTGCGCCACGAATACGAGGCGATCGTCAACGCAGGCTTTGTGCTGCAACTCGACTGTCCCGACCTCGCGCTGGAACACCATGTGTCGTTTCACGAGGCCGGCGAAGCGCGTTTCCTGCAGTTCGTCGAGCTCGTTGTTGAAACGCTCAATGATGCGATCCGCAACATCCCGCCCGATCGGGTTCGCATGCATGTTTGCTGGGGCAACTACGAAGGTCCTCACGACTGCGATGTGCCGCTTGAGCTCATCTGGCCTGTCATTCGTGAGACCCGCGTGGGCGGCTTCGTGCTGCCGTTTGCCAATGCCCGTCATGCTCATGAGATGCGTGTTTTGAAGCGAATGCCGCTCAAGGACGATCAGGTGATCGTGGCCGGTGTGATCGACGTGCTCACCAATTTCATCGAGCACCCCGAGGTGATCGCCGACCGGCTTGAGCAGATGAGCGGCTTCGTACGCGGCCCCGAGCAGGTCATGGCGGGCACTGACTGCGGCTTTGACACGTCGGCAGGCATGGGGCGAGTCGCCTCTGACGTGGTGTGGGCGAAGCTGCGCGCGCTGACCGAAGGCGCACGGCTCGCGAGCATGCGCCTCTATCCCCACGCGGGTTGAACCCAACCGTGGTCGAACGCCTTCTCAACCTGTTCTGGATCCTGCTGGGTAGCGGCGGTGCCTGGCATTCATGGACGCTGGGGCTACGCGGTCCATCAGGGCCGGAGAGCGGACTGTTCCCGTTCATCGCCTCCTGCGCAATTGCCTGTCTGGGCCTTACGCTGATGTCGGCCCGGGGCAGCGCCACAAGGGATCCGCAGTGGCCCGACGCGAGCTCGGGGCTTCGCGCGGCGGGTGTTGCACTAGGCATCGCACTGATGGCTTTCGGGATGGACCGCATCGGCTTTGTGGCGGCTGCTGCCATGGCCATGCCAGTCCTGCTACGAACCATCGACCGGGCCTCCTGGCTCGAAACGGTGCTGCTCACCATCGGGTCGATCGCCGCCATTGTCCTCATCTTCGGCCGACTGCTCGGCATGCCGCTGCCGCGCGGCCCCTGGGGCTGGTAAACCACCATGGACGCACTCTCGGGTCTTGCCATGGGGTTCAGCGTCATGCTGACGCCGGCTAACCTCTACTACTGCTTTCTGGGGAGCCTGATCGGCACGATGGTCGGTGTGCTGCCGGGGCTTGGTCCGCTTGCGGCGCTTGCGCTGCTCTTGCCGGTCACCTTCACGCTGAGCCCGATCGCTGGGCTGGCCATGCTTGCCGCCATTTTCTACGGCGCAATGTATGGCGGCTCCACCACCTCAATCCTGGTCAACATCCCGGGCGAGGCGGCCTCGGTCATCACCTGTCTCGATGGCCATCAGATGGCGCTAAAGGGGCGCGCCGGCGCGGCACTCGGCATGGCGGCGCTTGGCTCATTCATCGCAGGCACGCTCAGCCTGGTCGTGCTCACTTTTTTCGCCCCCGCACTGGCTGCCATCGCCATCCGCTTCGGCCCCCCCGAAAATTTCGGTCTGATGGCGCTGGGGCTCGTCTGCACGCTCTTCATGATCACGGGCTCGAAGCTGAAGGGCCTGCTCATGATCGCGCTCGGGTTTCTGCTGTCCTCCGTTGGCATGGACATGGTGAACGGCAATGAGCGTTTCACCTTCGGCATCACCAACCTCACCGCCGGCGTTGAACTGCTCGCGGTGGTGATCGGGCTCTTTGGCATCAGCGAAATTCTGCTGAACGTCGAACGAATCGTGCAGAACACGCTGGTCGCGGAGCGCATCCGAAAGCTGCTGCCAACCTGGGCCGACTGGAAGGCGTCTTTTGCGCCCATCCTGCGCGGCAGTGGCCTGGGTTTCATCCTGGGCATCATTCCGGGCGGCGGCCCCATCACCGCATCGTTCATGTCTTACGCCATGGAGCGACGCATCGCACGCGAGCCTGAGCGCTTCGGCAAAGGCGCAATCGAGGGCGTGGCAGGACCGGAGTCCGCCAATAACGCGGCGGTGGCGGGCAGCATGATTCCGCTGCTGTCGCTTGGCATTCCCAGTAACCCCATCACCGCGCTGCTCCTGGGCGCGCTCATCATCCAGGGCATTCAGCCCGGACCGCTCTTCATCAGCCAGCGCCCCGACCTGTTCTGGGGGGTGGTGGCGGCCATGTACATCGGTAATGTGATGCTGCTCGTCCTCAATCTGCCGCTGATCGGGCTCTGGGTGCAGATGCTGCGCATTCCCTACCGGTTCCTGTTTCCGATCATCGTGCTGCTTGCCATGGTCGGCACCTATTCCGCCAACAAGAATGTGTTCGACATCTGGGTGATGCTGGGATTCGGCGTATTGGGCTGGCTGCTGCGCAAGCTCGAATACGACATCGCCCCCTTCGTGCTCGCCTTTGTGCTGGCACCGCTTCTGGAACAGTCGCTCCGTCAGTCGATGACGATGTCGGTCGATGGTGCGATGATCCTTTTCCAGCGACCGGTAAGCGCCGGACTGGTCGCCGCCAGCATTCTCTTGCTGGTGCTCATGGTGATTCGGCAGTTCAAGACCAAGCGAGGAGACTCATGAAACGTCATTCCCTGAAAGTGCTGGCCGGCCTCCTGCTGTCAGCAGGGCTCACAACCCCGGCGCTCGCAGCTGATCCGGCGGTGGCCAAGTTGAAGCCCAAGGATTTCCCCAACCAGCCGATCGAATACACCGTGGTGTATCCGGCCGGTGGCGGCATGGACGTCACCGCGCGGCTGCTCGCGAAGTACGTCGAGAAGGTCAGCGGCGACAAGGTGCTCGTGAACAACCGTACCGGCGGTGGCGGCATGGTAGGCCACACCTTCCTCGCCACGCAGGCCAAGAACGACGGCTACACCGTGGGCATTGTGGCGAACCTGCTATGGGGCGATGCGATTCTTCGCGCCCAGGGCAAATGGTCCCTCGCCGACCTCGAGCCCATCGGCTACATCAACAGCGACGCACTCATCTGGCTGGTGCAAGGTGATGGCGCCCTGAAAGGCAAGTCGCTCAAGGAGATCATGCAGATCGCCAAGGACAAGCCCAACACCATCCGGATTGCCACCGTGCCTGGCACGATGTGGGAATACCTGGTGGAGCAGCTCGAGGCGAACACCGGCGCCAAGTTCCTGCGCGTGCCCTTCCAGGGTGGCGGCGCGGGCATCAACGCCCTCGCGGGCGGCAATGTCGATCTGGCCCAGGGCTTTGTCGCTGAATTCCGTGGCCTCGCAGAGGCGGGCAAAGTAGCGCCCGTAGCGGTCGCAGCCAATGCGCGGCTGCCGCACATGAGCAACCTTCCCACCTTCAATGAGCAGCTGGGCGCCAAGGAGTACACCTGGCAGGTGGTGCGCTATGCGGTGGTGCCCAAGGGTACGGCCGCCGATCGCAAGGCCTATCTGAGTGCAGCCATCAGCACCGCGATGAAAGACACCGAGCTGATCGCCGAGTATTCCAAGGCCGGCGTCTTTTTCGATGAAGCGCTCAGTAAATCGACCGATGTTGCACGCGACATTAACGCGTACGCAGAGTCCGAGCGCGCGTTCTACCTCAAGACCGGCCGGGTGAAGTAAACCGGCGCGCAGCCGGCCTCGCAAGACTTGCTTGCGCCGGCTGCGCTAGCATCTCGGGTTTGTCTACAGGGAGATGCGTCATGACTCGTGAAGTGGTTGTGGTGAGCGGGGTTCGTACCGCCATTGGCACATTCGGCGGCAGCCTCAAGGATCAAACCCCCACCCAGCTCGGCGCAGCCGTGCTGCGGGAAGCCTGCCGGCGGGCCTCGTTGGGCGCCGACGACGTGCACCATGTGGTGTTCGGGCACGTGCTGAATACTGAACCGCGCGACATGTACCTCGCGCGGGTGGCCACCATCGAGGGCGGCCTTTCGAAAGATACGCCGGCGCTTACGCTCAACCGTCTGTGCGGCTCAGGCCTGCAGGCGATCGTGAGCGCGGCGCAAACCATCATGCTGGGTGACGCGGATGTCGCGATCGGCGGCGGCGCCGAAGTCATGAGCCGCGGGCCGTTTATCCTGCCCACTGCACGCTGGGGCCAGCGCATGGGCGACGGACAGCTGCTCGACATGATGACCGGCGCTCTCCACGACCCGTTCGGTCGCATCCACATGGGTGTCACCGCCGAGAACGTGGCTAAGCAGTGGCAGATCAGCCGCGAAGACCAGGATGCGCTCGCCGTCGAAAGCCATCGGCGTGCGGCCCATGCGGTCAAGAGTGGTTACTTCCGCGAACAGATCCTCGATGTCGAGCTCAAATCGCGTAAAGGCCCGGTCATGTTCAACGCCGACGAACACGTCCGCGCCGACGCATCGATTGAGGATATGGCGAAGTTGAAGCCCGTGTTCCAGCGCGAAAACGGCACGGTCACCGCGGGTAATGCCTCGGGCATCAATGACGGCGCAGGCGCAGTCGTGCTCATGGAGCGACGCACCGCCGAGCTCCGCGGCCTGAAGCCGCTTGCACGATTGGTGTCCTACGCGCACGCAGGCGTCGACCCCGCCGTCATGGGCATCGGCCCGGTGCCGGCCTCGCGCAAGGCGCTCGATCGTGCGGGGCTACGCACCACCGACCTCGATGTCATCGAGGCGAACGAAGCGTTCGCCGCGCAGGCCCTGGCCGTCACGCGCCAACTCGATCTCGATCCGGCCAAGGTCAATCCCAATGGCTCTGGCATTTCGCTCGGTCATCCTATCGGAGCCACCGGGGCGGTCATCACGGTGAAGGCGCTCTACGAACTGCAGCGCATTCAGGGTCGATACGCGCTGGTCACCATGTGCATCGGCGGTGGCCAGGGCATCGCTGCGGTCTTCGAGCGGGTCTGATCGAACGATGGCGGGCAGCGATCCTCTGACGCAGCCCGCTGCCGAGCTCACTGCCGCGCTCATCCGCCTGGGTCTGCTCAGGGCGGGTGAGCCGGTCACGCTCGCGCCGCTCGCCGGGGGCGTGTCCTCCGACATCTGGCGCGTCGACCTGCCCTCGGGCCCCGTATGTGTCAAGCGCGCACTCCCGCGGCTCAAGGTCAGTCAGGTCTGGGAAGCGCCGGTGGAGCGCAACCGCTACGAGTTCCTGTGGCTGCAGACGGTATCCGCCATCGAGCCCCGGTGGGTGCCCGCCCTGATCGCAGACAGCGCAGCCGATCAGCTGTTCGTCATGGACTACCTCGAGCC
>JAGWXN010000223.1 GCA_018969885.1 Betaproteobacteria bacterium
GCCCAGCTCCGAGATCCAGGAGGCCATCATCCCCGGTACGCCAGCCATGGTGAGCATCCGCGAATAAAGGCTCGCAGCCATCAGCAGGAACAGGATCCCTACGGATACGTGCCCGCTTTCCACCAGCACTCCCCACAGACTCTTGCGATCGAGGCTACGCCGCCAGCCGGCGATCGCGAGCGCGCCCAGCGCGCCCGCCGCGCCAGCCTCGGTGGGCGTGAACACTCCCCCGTAAATTCCGCCCAACACGAGCACGATCAGAAGCGTGATCGGAAGAAGCTTGGTCACAACCGAGCGTGCATTTTCCGAGGGCTGCTCCACCGCCGACTGGGTGGCCTGCTCATAAACAAATCCTGGTTTGAATCGCGCAAGCATCACGATGATGATGATGAACGCAATCGACATCACGATTCCGGGAACGACGCCAGCCAGAAACATGCGTCCGATCGACACCTCGGCGAGTACACCGTAAACGATCATCAGGATGCTGGGCGGAATCAGCATGCCCAGAATCGAACTTCCCGCAACAACACCCACGGCAAAGCGCATGCTGTAGCCAAAGCGCAGCATAGGCGGCACCGCCACCTGGCTGAACAGACTGGCCGAGGCCACCGACACCCCGGTGACCGCGGCAAACAGCGCGTTAGCAGCGACCGTAGCTACCCCTAAGCCCCCCTGCACCCTCTGGAGCAGCCACTGCGCGACCGAAAACGTGTCGCGCCCCACGCCCGACAGACTGACCAGTGTTCCCATCAGCACGAAGAGCGGGATGACTGAAAACACATACTCGGCGATGCTTGTGAGCGCCCCGCTTCCCACCAGCCGGATCGCGATTTCCAGGTCACCGCGCAAGGCCCAGGTGCCGCAGAGCGCAAGCAGGATCAGCGTGACCCCGATCGGGGCACCCAGCATCACCAGCCCGATCAGCAGGCCCACCAGCAGGAGTCCGATACCGAAATCCATCAGAACTCTCCGTGCCTCGGACCGCTGGACGCGGGCGGCCCGCTAACAATCTGCGCGGTGAATGCTGCGAGGCAACCGGCGCTGCCTGACAGCACCAGCAGCCAGATTGGCCACTTTGGAAATGTGAAGACGCCCTGCGCACCGAACTGATCATTGGTGCGCCAGGCATGCCCCAGACCCGACACGGCCGCCCAGACGATCGCGAGGAAGACGAGCGCACCCAGCAATGCGAAGGCACGCTCGATCGTTTGGGCTGCGCCGGGCGAACGCTCACGGATGCGCTGCAGCACCAGATCGGCGCGCGCAAGCCTTCCATCGCGAACCGCAGCAGGCAGTTGGAGGAAGGTGATGGCGATGACCGAGAACCCGGCGATCTCGGCGACCCCGCTGATCGGTGAGTTGAAGGCGAAGCGGCTGACGATATCCGCGCCGACCAGCAGCATCAGCGCGAATATCCAAGCAATGCCGATCGCGCTCAGCGCGCGCAGCGACCGATCAAACATGATGTTGGCTCAATTCGTTCAGAGCTTGTCCCAGGCGCGGGCGGGGTTTTCGCCGGCGGCTCGAAGCGCATCCATCCAGGCCTTCAGCACATCCTGTGCCGGGACCTTAGGGTTGGCCTTGACCCAGTTCGCAGCGACGTTTGGCATGGTGTCGATCCACTTCTGACGCTCGTCTGCCGATAGCGATGAGACCTTCATGCCGGCCTTGGTCATCTGCTCGAGGGAGGCGTCTGAGCGTTCAGTTGACACACGCCCCACCGCTGCCGCGTAGAGCTTGCCGCATTCGCGCATCACGGTCTGGACTTCCGGCGGCAGCTTGCCGAACGCCGAGCGATTCGCGGCGAGCCCGCCAACATACTGTGCGCCGATGCCTACGCGAGTGAAATAGGGTGCGACCTCGTAGACCCGGGTGCCCAGAATCGCAGTGGAGAAGGACACCGCCCCGTCGGTCACGCCCGACTTGATGTCGGTATAGAACGCGGGGATTGGCGAATTGACCGCCACGGCTCCCGTGCCTTGCAGAAACGTGGCCACTGCACCAGGCGTTGAAAACTTACGTCCTTTCAGCGAGGCAAGCGAGGTCACTGGCTGTGTGGTCCAGAGATGGTAGGTTTCGACGCCACTTCCACCCAGATAGACGAGATTATTGGTCTCCCAGGTTTGGCGAAGCGCAGGCACCTTGTCGTGCAGCGCATCCATGATCGAGATCACGAGCGGCAGGTTATCGGTGGCAAACGGTGAGAAATAGGTGACGTTGTGCAAGGGCATGGCGGTGGGCTCAAAGATGGAGCCCACCCAGCCGATGTCGACGATGTTGTCGCGCACGGCACTCAGCGTTTCCTGGAATTTGTATAGGGTGCCGCCATAGGCTTCACGCCACTCGATTTTGTAGCGCGTGCCCGCAAGCCGTTTATCCACCTCGGCCTGGAACACCTCTTTCATCATTCCGATAAAGATATTGTTAAGGGGATGGCTTGCCCCAATCGCCACCCGGATGGTCTGTTGACCCTGGGCGATGGCGGGCGCGGCGATTGCGGCGCTTGCCGCTCCAAGCAGTTTCAGTGAACTGCGACGGGATTTGTTGTGCATGGCTCCTCCTGTTAGTGCTTTGCGTGAATGATTCGCCAGATCCGCTCCGGCAGTAAAGGCATATCCAGGTGTTCGGTTCCGAATTCGCTTAAAGCGTCCATGACTGCTGAGACCGCAGCGGGCGGCGCACCCAGCGCCCCGCCTTCCCCCGCTCCCTTTGCGCCCAGGATCCCCGTAGTGGAGGGCGCCTTCTGGTCGAGGAGCGTGTCCATGGCCGGCAGTAGCGTCGCCCTTGGAAGCGCATAGTCCATGAGTGAACCCGTCAGAAGCTGTGCCGAGTCGGGGTCATGCACCACGTGCTCGAGCAGTGCCTGACCGAGCCCCTGTACCACAGCGCCCCAGGTCTGGCCCTCGACGATGACCGGATGGATCACCGTCCCGACATCATCGACCGCGGTATAGCGCTCGACGCTCACCTCGCCGGTGGCGGGATCGATTTCCACCTCGCAGATATGGCAGCCGTTCGGGAAACAGAAGGGCGAGGTGGCGGTGGCCGCCACGCTGCACCCAGGCTTGCCCAAGATTTCCGCGATCGAAAAAATCTGATTGAGTCCAGGCGGGCTGGTGAGCCCCAGCTGCTCGAGGAGTACGCGTGTGGCCTGCACAATGGCTGCGCCACCGATGTAGAGTGAGCGCGATCCGTAGCTGCCAACGCCCGATGAGACCCGGTCGGTATCGCCCTGAATGATGCGCACCCGTTCCGGTGACACACCCAGATTGGCAGCCACCAGTTGCGTGTAAGCGGTTTCAAGTCCCTGGCCCATTGCCTGTGTGCCCGACCGCACGGTGACCGTTGTGGCCTCGAGTGACAGGGTGGCGGTTTCGCTCGGCGTGATGCCGCTCGTGGAATCGATGTGATAGGCGATTCCACGGCCTCGCAGCCGTCCGCGTGCTTGCGCGGCAGAGCGCCGCCCTTCAAACCCATGCCAGTCTGCGCGTGTCAGTGCCTGAGCCAGCACCGCAGGGAAACGTCCGCTGTCGTAGGTCTGGCCGACCACGTTGGTGTAGGGGATCTGATCCGGGCGGATGAGGTTCCGTCGCCGCAGTTCCGCAGGGTCGATCGCCATCCTTCGCGCCGCCACATCAATCAGCCGTTCGAGTCGGTATACGGTTTCCGGACGGCCCGCGCCCCGGTAGGGCCCAGTGGGCGGTGTGTTTGACAGCACCGTGCGGATCTCCGCGTGAATGAAGGGGATGTGATAGGCGCCGTTTGCGACACGATTGCCCGTTCGCGTGGCGATGGCAGCGCCAAAGAAGCTGATGTAAGCGCCCATGTCTGCCCAGTCGCGGACCTTGAGGGCAAGGAACCGCCCCGCTGCGTCGAGCGCGAGTTCGCACTCGCTCAGATGGTCCCGGCCGTGCATGTCTGAGAGAAAGCTTTCGCTGCGATCGGCCACCCAGCGCACCGGGCATCGCAACTCCCGCGCGGCATAGAGGACGAGCACATCCTCGGGGTAAATGGATACCTTGCTGCCAAAGCCTCCGCCAATATCACCCACCTTCACCCGAATCGCGGACTCGGGCACGCCAAGCACGGGCGCAAGCAGCTGGCGCGTAAGGTGTGGGGTCTGGCTGGCTGCGTGTAGCGTGAACCGTTGCTGATCGGCGTGCCAGACACCCACCGCGCCGCGCGGCTCCATCGCGGTGGGTGCAACGCGTTGATTGACGATACGCAGTCGCACAACGTGGGCGGCGGAGTGCATCGCCTCTTCGACGGCTTGGGCGTCGCCATATTCATAGCGTCCTACGATGTTGCCGGGCGCACCTGCCCAGAGCTGCGGCGCGTTGGGCTCTAGCGTGTGGGGAAGGCCGGATGCCGCGGGTAGCGGCTCGGCCTTGACCTCGATACGCTCGGCAGCATCAAGCGCTGCATAGCGGCTGGTGGCCACCACCAGTGCGATCGGCTCGCCCACGTGGCGAAGCTCGTCGCGAGCGAGCGCATGGCGCGGCGGAGCGGACATCTCGCCCCCGCTCTCGGAAGGGACTGCCGCATGAAAACCGATGGGCGAGATGCCCGATGCCAGCAGATCGTCCGAGGTGAATACGCCCAGTACGCCAGGCATCTTTCGTGCAGCGAAGGTGTCGAGGTCGTGAAGACGCGCCCGCGCATGCATTGAACGGAGGACGACCGCATGGGCCATCCCGGGCAGATCAAGCGAGCCAACAAAGCGCCCTTGGCCCCTCAGGAGATGATCATCTTCAACGCGTGGCAGCGATTCGCCAGCGCCTGGAATGGCCGTGTTGGCTTGCGTACCCAATGCACTCGCCACTTCGCGGTTCGCGTTCTGCAATCAAGCAGCGGGCGGCCGGATCACCTTGTCGGGCGATTCGCCATAGGGCGGCGCGTAGATCACGAGAAGCTTGACCGGCGTATCGCTGGTGACGGTGAAGACATGCATCACGTCTGCCGGAAAAAAGCAGGTGTCACCCGCCTGCATCTCGAAGGATTCGTCGCCTACCTGCGCCGTTGCCGTTCCCTCGAGCAGGTAGCAGATTTGTTCAATGCCAGGGTGTGCATGGGGGAGGGCACCCTGACCTTTTTCAATCACGCCCAACAGCATTTCCACCTGCTTGGCGCCCACCGTTTCAGGCCCGATCAGACGGCGGTTGGTGGTACCAGTATGGTTGGCGGGGTGATAACCCGGCACGTCAGCGGTGCGAATCAGATAGCGCGACATGGGGGGCTCCTGTGAAGAGTGCGGGCGTTTCGCCGATGGTAAGCGTTTATGTACAACGATCAAGCGGAAAGTCCGTTCCTGAGGCGCAGGTGGTCCAAAAGACTGTTTGAGGACAGGCGGCGGGTTGCTGATGAGCGCCTAGCGGTTTCCCATGCGCAAAATCGGCTTGATCACCGCGCCTCCATGCGCGTCGTGAATGGCCTCGTTGATATGCTCGAAGGGGAAATGTGTGACCAGCCGCTCGAGCGGCAGGCGGCCGCGCGCGTAGTGCTCGACCAGCTCGGGGATGAATTCGTCGGGAATGCTG
>JAGWXN010000009.1 GCA_018969885.1 Betaproteobacteria bacterium
ATGGGCGATTGCGATCGCGCGAGACCGCGCTGGGTGAGCCAGCCGAAGGCGGTGAGGCCGGGTAGCGTGCCCAACCCGAATGCGAGCATGATGGCCGCGCCCGAAGCCGCGCTACCCGACACCAGCGCCGCCGTAAGTACGCTGTAGACCATGCCGCAGGGCACCCACCCCCAGGCGGCACCGGCGAGGAGAGCGCCCGTCAGGCCGCTGCGGCGCAGACTCCCTCGCGCGGCGGGCTCGATCAGTCGCCAGACGCGGGATCCTGCGCGTTCCAGCCAGTGAGCGAGCACCGGGATGCCGGTGAGATGCAGACCGATGAGGATCATCATGAGGCTGCCGATGGCAAACGCCGCCTGCTGAAGCGGAAGCAGGTGCGAACCGAGCCAGGCTGCAGATCCGACCATGCCGGCGAGCGTGCCGGCCAGGGTGTAGCTGCCGATCCGCCCAAGGTTGTAGACGAATTGCGACACAGCCGCTGTCTGCCCATCGAAGGTTCGCTCGGGATGGCCGGCTGCGGCCGGGTGGCGCGCGCTCAGCGTCACCACTGAAAACCCCGCAGGGGGTCTGCTCGTGCGCCGGGTGAGCGTCGTGACGATACCGCCGCACATGCCCACGCAGTGCGCCGTGCCGCCCAATCCAAGCAGCAGCGCCGAGATCATGGTGGGCGCGAGTAATGACCACGATGGCACGGCGAGCGCGGCGTCGATCAGTGCGGCAATTGGCCCGGGATCGGACATGGCGAATACGATGGTGTTATGCGAGACTCAGCCGGTCGTGATCCTAGGCCGGCTGTCCGGTGAGACCTTGCCCAATGTCAAGAACGCTTCAGACCGATGATCGAGGACAACTTCGCACCGTCGACCAGACACTGCTGCCGTTCGAGTGGCGCAGCATCACGCTCGCGAGTGCCGAGGACTGCCGCGAGGCCATCGTCTCGATGCGGGTGCGCGGCGCGCCGCTGATTGGTGCGGTGGGCGCCTATGGGCTTGCGCTAGCGCTTCGCAGCGATCCGTCGGATGCGAAGCTGCACGCTGCGTACGCCTGGCTTCTGTCTGCACGACCCACGGCGGTCAACCTGGCCTGGGCGCTCGACCGGGTGCGGGGACGGGTGGCCGAGCTCGCGCCAGCCGAGCGCGCGGAAGCCGCCTGGCAGGAGGCCGGACGGCTGTGTGACGACGACGCAGCTTGCAACCACCGCATTGGCGAGTGGGGCGCACCGCGCCTGCGCGCGTCGGCGCGGGGCGAACTGTCGAGCGCACGACCGCTTCAGGTGCTCACGCATTGCAATGCCGGCCGGCTTGCCACCATCGACCACGGCACGGCGCTCGCGCCGATCTACGCGCTCGCCGCGTCGGGTGTGCCGATCCATGTCTGGGTCGATGAAACGCGCCCGCGCAATCAGGGTGCATCGCTTACCGCATGGGAGCTTGCGCAGGCCGGGGTTGCGCACACGGTGATCGCCGACAATGCTGGCGGACTTCTCATGATGCGGGGTGAAGTCGATGCGGTGATTACCGGCTGTGACCGGGTGGCGGCCAACGGTGATGTGGCAAACAAGATCGGCACCTATCTGAAGGCGCTGGCTGCCGCCGATAACCGGGTGCCGTTTTATGTCGCCTGTCCGGTGTCCACGCTTGATCCGGCGAGCGCGGATGGCGCCTCGATCGAGATCGAATACCGGAGTGCACGAGAGGTCACGCATGCGCGCGGACGGCTCGCTGATGGCAGTGTCGCGGAGGTTGCGCTGATGGATGAGTCGGTGAGGGCGCTCAATCCCGGGTTCGACATTACGCCCGCGCGCCTGGTGACTGCGCTCATCACCGAGCGTGGCGTGATCGCCGCCGATCGGGTCGCCATCGCCGAGTTGCTCGCGCGCGGGACGGCGGGAGATCACGTCGCAGCCGGTCGCGAGCAATCGCGATGAGCGCGAATCGGCCCGTCCCCTATCCCTCAGAAAATCATGCGCGGCAGGCGCTGATCGAGACCTGCCTGCAGTTTGCCCCGCTGGGCCTCAACCAGGGGAAGTCGGGCAATGCGTCGCTCCGCTGGCATCGGAGCGCTGAAGACGGCATGCTGGTGACGCCGAGCGGTCTCGCTTACGAGCGCATGCAGATTGACGATCTGGTCTGGGTGCCGCTTGAGCAGCCCGCGCCTCATGATCACGAACCTGTTCTCGCGCCGCCTCCGCGCTTTGATGGTCCGCGCGTACCCTCGTCGGAATGGCGGATGCATCTCGACATCTATCGGGCGCGGCGTGAGGCAGGCGCCGTGGTGCATGTGCATTCCTCATACGCCACGACGCTCGCCTGTCTGCCTGCCATTCAGGCCGCGGGTATTCCGGCCTTTCATTACATGATTGCAGTGGCAGGCGGCCATGACATCCGGTGCGCCCGCTATGCCACCTTCGGTACGCAGGCGCTCTCCGATGAGGCGCTGGCCGCGCTGACCGACCGGCGAGCGTGCCTGCTCGCCAATCACGGGCAGATCGCCTTGGGCGCAAACCTGCCCCAGGCGTTGTCGATCGCATTAGAGGTGGAGACACTCTCTCGCCAGTATCTGCAGGCGCTGCAAGTGGGTAGCCCGGTGATGTTATCCGATGAAGAGATGCGGCGCGTGCTGGAGGCGTTTGCCGGCTACGGGCGCTAGGCTGATTGTTGCTCAGGCCGCCCGCCGGTCGGCGACCGAAGGCAGCACGCGCGCGAGGTATTGCCCGGTGTGGCTTCCCGCCACGCCTGCGACCTCCTCAGGCGTTCCGAAGGCCACCAGCTGCCCGCCCTGATCGCCACCCTCCGGGCCCAGGTCGACCACCCAGTCAGCGGCTTTGATCACATCCAGATTGTGTTCAATCACGATCACCGTGTTGCCCCGCTCGCGAAGCTTGGCGATCACCTTGAGCAGCATGGCGACGTCATGGAAATGAAGGCCAGTGGTGGGTTCATCGAGCACATAGAGCGTGCGGCCGGTGTCACGCCGCGACAGCTCCTCTGCAAGCTTCACGCGCTGGGCCTCGCCACCGGAAAGCGTGGTGGCGCTCTGCCCCAGCCGCACATAACCGAGACCAACCTCGATCAGCGTGGCGAGTTTTCGCGCAAGCGTGGGAACGTTCTCGAAGAATTCATGGGCCTGTACGATGGTCATGTCGAGCACGTCCGCAATGTTGCGGCCGCGCCAGCGCACCTCGAGCGTTTCGCGGTTGTACCGGGCACCGCGGCAGGCCTCGCACGGCACATAGACATCGGGCAGAAAATGCATCTGTACGCGGATGAGGCCATCGCCCTCGCAGGCCTCGCATCGGCCGCCCTTCACATTGAAGGAAAAGCGACCGGCGCCGTAGCCACGCTCGCGGGCGGCAGACGACTCGGCAAAGAGCTCACGGATCGGTGCGAAGAGGCCCGTGTAGGTGGCGGGGTTTGAACGGGGCGTGCGGCCGATCGGGCTCTGGTCAACCGCAATCACCTTGTCGAAATGCTCCAGACCGTCGATGCCGTCACAGCCGGGGGTGATGATTTTTCTGTGATTGACCAGTTGCAGGGCCGCCGCAAGCAACGTGTCGTTGACCAGGGTGGACTTGCCGGAACCTGAGACCCCGGTGACCACACTCACGACGCCGACCGGAAAACGCGCAGTGATCGCCCGTAGATTGTGGCCTCGCGCGCCACGCACTGTGAGCCAACGCCCGTCGCCTCGATGCCGCTCGATCGGCACGGGTACACCCAGCCTGCCCGACAGGTATTGCCCGGTGATCGACTGATCGGAGGCTTCGATCGCGGCGGGCGCACCCTGGGCGACCACCGTCCCGCCATGCTCACCTGCACCCGGCCCCATGTCGATGACATAGTCGGCCGCGCGAATCGCTTCCTCGTCATGCTCAACCACCAGCACCGAGTTGCCCAGATCACGCAGACGTCGGAGCGTGCCGATCAGTCGCTCGTTGTCGCGCTGATGGAGCCCGATTGAAGGCTCGTCAAGCACATACATGACGCCGGTGAGGCCCGAGCCGATCTGCGAAGCGAGCCGGATGCGTTGCGCCTCGCCTCCGGAGAGCGTTTCGGCCGGACGGTCCAGGCTCAGGTATCCCAGGCCCACATCGTTGAGAAAGCGCAGCCGTTCGCGAATCTCCCGGATCACGCGTTCCGCAATCTGCCCTTGCGCGCCGGGAAGCGCGAGCGTGGAAAACCATTGGTGGGCACGCGACAGGGTCCACCCGGAGACCTCGTAGATGGGATGATCATGGCCCGCCAAGCCCAGTCGCACATGGCGCGCGGCAGCACGCAGCCTGGACCCCCCGCACTCGGGGCAGGGCCGCCGGCTCAGATAACGCCCCAGTTCCTCGCGCACCTGGCTGGATTCGGTATCCCGACGACGGCGCTCGAGGTTGGGGATCACCCCCTCGAAGCGCTCGTCGGGCGAGGCGGCGGCCGGCGTACCGGTTGCGTAGCGAAGGGCAAGTTTGCGCGCGCCTGACCCGTAAAGAATCACCTGCTGTACGGCCTCGGGCAACTGCGAAAACGGCAGGTCGAGATCAAAGCCGAGCGCCTGCGCAAGGCTTGTAAGCGTGGCGAAGGCGAACTCGTTGCGTCGGTCCCAACCTCGGATCGCCCCTGATGCCAGGCTCAGGTCGGGGAATTCGACCACGCGGTCGGGGTCGACATATTCGATATCGCCCAAGCCATTGCATTCAGGGCAGGCGCCCGCGGGGTTGTTGAAGGAAAAGAGTCGCGGCTCGAGGTCGGGGCTCAGGCGAGCGCAATCGGGGCAAGCGAAGCGGCTGGAGAACGTGTGTTCGCGGCCGTTGTCGGGCTCGACCGCGCTTGCCCGGCCTCCGGCCAGCCCGAGCGCGGTTTCAAAGGAATCGGCGAGTCGCTGCCGGGCGGCGGCGGCTACCCGTAGCCGGTCGACGATCACCTCGATCGCAGCCGCTGCAGCCGGCAGTCCCGAGGGCGCCTCAGCGAGCTCGACCAGCTTGCCGTTGATTCGCGCGCGCACAAACCCCTGCGCCTGCAAGTCGGCGATGGCAGCACCGGTATCGCGGCAGCGTTCGGGCGGGAGCGGCGCGAGAATCATGAGCCGCGCGCCTTCGCCCAGAGCGAGCATCTGGTCGACCATTTGCGAGACGGTTTGCGCAGCGAGTGCCCGGTGTGGGTGGTCGGGGCAGTGTGGGTTGCCCGCTCGCGCATAGAGCAGTCGCAGGTAATCATTGATTTCTGTGACGGTCCCGACCGTGGAGCGGGGGTTGTGGCTGCCTGACTTCTGCTCGATGGCGATGGCGGGCGACAACCCCTCGATCAGATCAACGTCGGGCTTTTCCATCAGCTGCAGGAACTGCCGGGCGTAGGCCGACAGCGACTCGACGTAGCGGCGCTGGCCTTCCGCGTACAAAGTGTCAAACGCGAGCGAAGACTTGCCCGACCCGGACAGGCCGGTGATCACGACCAGCTGGTCGCGCGGGATGTCGAGGTCGATGTTCTTGAGGTTGTGCGTGCGGGCGCCGCGGATGCTGATCGCGTTCATCGGGGAGGGTGTGGGCGGTGGGCAAGCGATGCCGGGCCGCGAGAGGGTAATCGGCTAATATAAACCGTTGAGCCCACTCAAGCGATGAATCGCCCCTCCCATTCCACCTCTGAAAGCATGAGCCGCGACGAATTGCGCGCTGCTGCTGCCCTGTCGTCGGTACAGGGTTTGCGCATGCTGGGCCTTTTCATCGTGCTGCCGGTGCTCGCCGTTCATGCCCACTCGTTGCCTGATGGTCACGATGCCCGGCTGGTCGGTCTGGCGCTGGGCATTTACGGGCTCACGCAGGCTTTGTTACAGCTGCCGCTGGGCGCCGCCTCGGATCGCCTGGGTCGAAAGCCGGTGATCATCTTCGGTCTCGCGCTCTTTGCAATCGGCAGCTTCATTGCTGCAAGCGCCGACGATTTGCTGGTGATGACAATCGGCCGGGGGCTGCAGGGCGCGGGGGCGATTTCCGCAGCGGTAAGCGCTTTCGTGGCCGACTCCACCCGCGACAGTCAACGTACCAAGGCGATGGCGATGGTGGGCATCACCATTGGTGTGAGCTTTGCCCTGTCGCTGATCGTGGCGCCCCCCCTTTACCGCTGGGTGGGCATCGGTGGCATGTTCGCCTTTACTGGCGTGCTGGCTCTTGCCGCGATCGCCTCGGTGATTTTCATGGTGCCGTCGGCACCCCGGGTGGCCCGGGGGCGGCTCACCCGCGAAACCGTGCTGCGGGTGGCGGCCGAGCCCGACCTGATGCGGCTCAATTTCGGAATCTTCACGTTGCATGCGGTGCAGGTTGCGATTTTCGTGGCGCTGCCAGGCTGGCTGGTCGAGCGCGCGGGGCTCGCGCTGCCCTCGCACTGGATGCTTTACCTGCCCGTGGTGCTGCTGTCGTTTTGGCCGATGATGCCGGCGCTTCGCTGGGGGGAACGGCAGGGGCGGGCGCGAACCGTCTTCGTTGCAAGCGTTGCCGTGCTGGCGCTCGTGATGTTCGCGCTGGCGACCCGGCCCGAGGGACTAATCCCCTTTGCGGTGCTGCTGTTCGCATTTTTCGCAGCCTTCAATATTCTCGAGGCGAGCCTTCCTTCGATGGTCTCGCAGCTTGCGCCGGCCGACCTGCGTGGCACGGCGCTGGGCCTCTTCAATACCTCGCAGTCGCTGGGCCTCTTCACGGGCGGGGCGGCTGCGGGCGCGGTGCGAGCGGTCTGGGGCGATGCGGCGGTGTTTCTGCTGGCAGGCGTCATCATCGTGGTCTGGCTCATTGCAGCGTTGCGGCATCGCCTCTGGCCTGCCGCCGCGCATTAAGCGGTAATCGAACTCTTTATGCTCGGGAGGGCAATATGGCTTCAGTCAACAAGGTGATCATCATGGGTAATCTCGGGCGCGATCCCGAAACCCGGTTCACCGCCAACGGCGCCGCGGTCTGCAATCTGCGCATCGCCACCACCCGCTCCTGGAAAGACAAGGCGAGCGGCGAGCGGCGCGAGGAAACCGAATGGCACAGCGTGGTGCTCTACGACCGGTTGGCTGAAATCGCCGGTGAGTACCTGCGCAAGGGCCGGCCGGTGTATGTCGAGGGGCGGCTCCAAACCCGCAAATGGCAGGACAAGGAAGGCCAGGACCGCTACACCACCGAAATCGTCGGCATGGAAATGCAGCTGCTCGGCTCGCGCGATGGCGGCGGCGGCGCCGGGGGGGATGATGCGGGTTCGGGTGGCGCTCCGGCGCGTGCGCCTGCGGCAGCGGGCGGCGCCAATGCAGGGGCCCGGAAGCCCGCGGGCCGCGGCCTCGATGACGTTGACGACGACATCCCCTTCTGATCCGAGCGGGCGCGCGCATGCAACATTTCATCGGCAACGCCCCAGCTGACCCCGCCGACAGCCGGCCCATTCCGGTGGTCGACCCTAGCAACGGCGAGCACTTTGGCAGCCTTGCGCGGGGCACCGCTCCGGATATTGATCGGGCGGTGGCGGCTGCGCGCGCCGCACTGGGCGAATGCTTTGATGGTCCCTGGGGGCGGGTCTCCGCTGCGGCGCGCGGGCGGCTGCTCCAGAAGCTTGGGCAGTCGGTGGCGGCGCATGCCGATTCGCTCGCGCAGCTCGAGGCGCGTGATACCGGCAAGTCGCTCAAAACCGCACGGGCCGATGTCGCCGCGCTCGCACGCTACTTCGAGTACTACGCTGGCGCCTGCGACAAGCTCCACGGCCAAACCCTGCCTTATGAGCCCGGCTATCTGGTGGCCACCGTGCGCGAGCCGCACGGCGTCACCGGCCACATCATTCCCTGGAACTACCCCATGCAGATCTTCGGCCGCACCGTGGGCGCGGCGCTGGCAGCGGGTAATGCGTGTGTGGTGAAGCCGGCCGAAGACGCAAGCCTCAGCTCGCTCAGGCTCGCGGAGCTCGCGGCCGAGGTGGGCTTTCCCGCGGGCGCGCTCAATATCGTCACCGGCTATGGCGCCGAGGCAGGCGCGAGTCTGTGCGCCCATCCCGGCATCGATCACCTGTCCTTTACCGGTTCGAGCGCCACCGGCCGGCTGGTGGCCTCAGCGGCGGCCGAGCGCCACTGTCCGGTCACCCTCGAGCTCGGCGGCAAATCGCCGCAGCTGGTTTTCGCTGATGCCGACCTCGATGCGGCGCTGCCGGTCATCGTGAATGCCATCGTCCAGAACGCCGGGCAGACCTGCTCGGCGGGCAGCCGTCTGCTGGTCGAGCGCAGCATCTACGAGGCCGTTGTCGAGCGGGTTGCCGATCGATTTCGATCGCTGGTGGCGGGCCCTCCGGCGCTCGAGCTCGACATGGGGCCGCTCGTCAATCGCAGGCAATTCGATCGCGTGCGGCAGCTGCTCGCCGAGGGCCAAGCCGACGGCCTTCAGGTCGCTGCGCGAGGACAGCTTCATCCGCAGGCCGCCTCCGCCGGGTTCTATCAGGAGGCGGTGCTCCTTCGTGATGTCCCACCCGAGCATGCGCTCGCTCAACAGGAAATCTTCGGGCCGGTGCTGGTCGCCATGCCCTTTGATGACGAGGCCCACGCGGTACGGCTGGCCAACGGCACCTCCTACGGACTGGTTGCCGGGGTCTGGACGCGCGACGGCGCTCGGCAGATGCGGCTGGCAAGGTCATTACGCTGCGGCCAGGTGTTCGTGAACAACTATGGGGCTGGCGGCGGGGTCGAACTGCCCTTCGGCGGCATGCGCGCAAGCGGCCACGGCCGCGAGAAAGGGTTCGAGGCGCTCTACGGGTTCACGGTGCTTAAAACCATTGCCATCCGTCACGGCTAGGCGCGGGCGACGCGGCCCACGGGCTGCGAGGCCCGGGTTTGATCAACTCGGCTGCACCTCGGAACCCCGGCCGGCGGCTGGCTACCGCGTACCTCGCGCCACGCCTCGGGCTATACTTTAGGGTTCGCCTCAACCCATACCGCGATTTTCGCGACCCCGCCGCCATGCCCATTTACGCCTATCGTTGCCAAGACTGCGGCTTCGAAAAGGATCAGCTACAGAAGCTGTCTGATGCGCCGCTCACGGTCTGCCCGTCGTGCAGTGGAAACGGTTTTGCTCGCAAGCTCACCGCGCCTGCCTTCCAGTTGAAGGGGTCGGGCTGGTATGTCACCGACTTCCGCGACGGCGGCCAGAAGAAGGCCGGTGCCGAGGGTGCGGCTGAAGGCGGCGATGCGGTGGGCGACAAAGCATCAGACAAGCCAGCAGGCGCTAACACGGGCGCGGCCACCGAGACGGCCAAGAGCGACAGCGCTTCAGCGGCCGCGGGCGCTGAAGCGAGCAAGCCCGCTGATTCCGGCGCCGCCAAAACCGCCTCGGCTGCCAGCTCGCCAGCACCCAAGCCTGCGAGCCCCTCCGCATCGGGGGCATCGGCCTGAGCACGCAACTGCGGCGTCATCGCGTCGTCATCACTGGCGGGCAGCGTGTCGGCATCGCCTCACGCGACATCACCCTCAGAGTCCACTCATGCGCAAGTACATCGTTACCGGCCTCTTGATCTGGGTGCCCCTGGTCATCACGATCTGGGTGCTGAACCTGATCGTCACCACCATGGACCAGACGCTGCAGTTGCTGCCGGAGCGCTGGCATCCCCATACGTTTTTCGGGCGGGATATCCCAGGTGTAGGCGTGGTGCTCACCTTGGTGGTCCTGGTCATCACCGGGCTGCTGTTGCGCAACATCATCGGCGAGCGGCTGGTGATTTACTGGGAGGCCCTGCTCGGGCGGATCCCCATCGTGCGCAGCATCTACTCGAGCGTCAAGCAGGTGAGCGACACCATCCTGTCGCCCAATGGCCAGGCGTTTCGCAAGGCGCTCCTGGTGCAATATCCGCGCGCCGGGAGCTGGACCATCGCCTTTCAGACCGGCACGCCGGCGGGTGAGATCCGGCGCAGGCTGGTTGATTCGGACATGGTGTCGGTCTATGTGCCCACCACCCCCAACCCCACTTCGGGTTTTTTCCTGATGCTGCCGCGTGCCGACGTGGTCGAACTCGACATGAGCGTTGACGAGGCGCTCAAGTATGTGGTGTCGATGGGCACCGTCGCGCCCGGCGATCGCGGTGCGGCGGGGGGTGCAGGCGCGCCGCCCGCGCCCGCGGTGCCCGATCGTTCGTCCGGCCCGTCTTGAGGCCTCTTCATCCGCTTTCGGAGAATTCGTGATGCGCACCTGCTATGCCGGTGAAGTCTCAACCGACCGCCTCGACCAGACCGTCACCCTGTTTGGCTGGGTGCATCGTCGCCGTGACCACGGCGGGGTCATCTTCATCGACTTGCGTGACCGCGAGGGTGTTGCGCAGGTGGTCTGCGACCCCGACCGGCCTGACATGTTCAAGGTCGCTGAGCGGATCCGCAACGAGTTCTGCGTGCGTGTCACCGGCCGCGTACGGCGCCGCCCCGAGGGTACCGACAACCCGAATCTGCGCAGTGGCGGAATCGAAATCCTCTGCCACGAGCTTGAAATTCTCAATGCATCGGTCACGCCGCCGTTTCTGCTTGACGACGAGAACCTGTCTGAGACCACCCGACTCACCCATCGCGTGCTTGATCTGCGCCGGCCGGCGATGCAGCGCAACCTCATGTTGCGTTACCGGGTCGCGATGGAGGTTCGTAAATACCTTGATGCACAGGGCTTTCTCGACATCGAAACGCCGATGCTCACCAAGTCCACGCCCGAGGGTGCGCGCGATTATCTCGTGCCCTCGAGGGTGAATGCTGGTCAGTTCTTCGCGCTGCCGCAGTCGCCCCAGCTGTTCAAGCAGCTTCTGATGGTGTCGGGCTTTGACCGCTACTACCAGATCACCAAATGTTTCCGCGATGAAGACCTGCGCGCTGATCGGCAGCCCGAGTTCACGCAGATCGACTGCGAGACATCTTTCCTGTCGGAAACCGAGATCCGCAGCATTTTTGAGAACATGATCCGCACGGTGTTCAGCCATGCCGCGGGGATCGAACTCGCGCCCAGTTTTCCGGAAATGACCTACGCCGAGGCGATTCGTCTTTACGGCTCAGATAAGCCCGATCTGCGGGTGTCGCTTCAGTTCACCGATCTCACCGACGTCATGCGTGACGTTGATTTCAAGGTGTTCAGCGGCCCCGCCAATGCCGAGGGCGGACGCGTGGTGGCGATGCGCGTGCCCGGGGGCGGCAAGCTCTCGCGTGGCGAGATCGACGGCTACACGCAGTTTGTGGCGATCTATGGCGCCAAGGGGCTTGCCTGGATCAAGGTGAACGAGGCGGCGCGTGGTCGCGAGGGTCTGCAATCGCCCATCGTGAAGAACCTCCACGATGGCGCGATTGCGGCAATTCTTGCGCGCACCGGGGCGACTGACGGTGACCTGATCCTGTTTGGCGCTGACAAGGCAAAGGTCGTCAACGACGCAATTGGGGCGCTGCGAATCAAGATCGGGCACTCCGAGTTTGGTCGCGCGAACGGCCTGTTTGAAAACGTCTGGAAGCCGCTCTGGGTGGTTGATTTCCCGATGTTTGAGTTTGACGAGGAGGCGAATCGCTGGACTGCGGTTCATCATCCGTTTACAGCGCCCAAGGACGGTCACGAGGACCTGATGAGCACCGATCCGGGCAAGTGCCTGGCGAAGGCCTACGACATGGTGCTAAACGGTTGGGAAATCGGTGGCGGGTCGGTCCGGATTCACCGCGAGGAAGTGCAGAGCAAGGTGTTCCGGGCACTCAACATCGGGCCAGACGAGGCGCGCGCCAAATTTGGGTTCCTGCTTGATGCGCTCCAGTATGGCGCGCCGCCCCATGGCGGTATTGCTTTCGGCCTCGACCGGATCGTCACCATGATGACGGGCGCAGAATCGATCCGTGACGTGATCGCCTTTCCGAAAACCCAGCGCGCGCAGTGTCTGCTCACGCAGGCGCCCTCGTCGGTTGACGAAAAGCAGTTGCGCGAACTGCACATCCGGCTACGGGCGGTGGAGGCGAGCGCGTAGGCGAGGCGAATCGCAGCGCCCATCGCCAGAGCGTCATGGCCGGCAACAAGATCCCCGAATCGGTACTGGTCGTGATTCATACGGCCGCGCTCGAGGTGTTGCTGCTGGAGCGCGCCGATCATCCGGGCTTCTGGCAATCGGTCACCGGCAGCAAGGACACGCTGGAGGAAGCGCTCGCCGATACCTGCCGGCGCGAAGTGTTCGAGGAAACCGGCCTCGACTGCTCGCGGTTCGAACTCACCGACTGGCAGTGGAGCCAGCGCTACGAAATCTATGCGCACTGGCGGCATCGCTACCCGCCCGGGGTTACGCATAACACTGAGCATGTGTTTGGATTGCTGCTACCCGGGCCGATCGAGGCGCGGCTGTCGCCGCGTGAACATCTGAGCCAGGCCTGGCTGCCCTGGCATGAGGCGGCCGACCGCTGTTTCTCCTGGTCCAACGCCGAGGCGATTCGGCAGCTACCGCGACGCACGGCCGGCGCACCGCCTGCTGCACGCTGAGGCTGCGATGTCCACCCAGCTGCGGGTTGCCACCTACAACATTCACAAAGGGGTGCTGCGCGACCTGTTCGGGCTTCGGCGGGTGGCGCGTATTCATGAGCTGCGGGCGCGGCTTCACGAACTCGATGCCGATCTGATTCTGCTGCAGGAAGTGCAGGGCCAGCATGAGCGGCACGCGAGGCGCTTTGAGCACTGGCCACGAGAACCCCAGGATGTCTTTCTTGCGCAGGCACCGGGCCTGCGACATACCTTCGAGAGCGCCTACGGCGCGAATGCGCATTACCTGCATGGCCACCATGGCAACGCGTTACTGTCGCGGTTTCCGATCGTGCATCGGGACCATCGCGATTTCTCCGACCATGCCTTGGAAAAGCGGGGCGTACTGCATTGCGTGGTCGAGGTGGGCGGCGACCCCGTGCATTGTTTCGTGGTGCATTTTGGGCTCCTTGCGCGTAGCCGCGAGCGGCAGCTTGATGCGTTGATCGACTGGATCCGCCGCTCGGTGCCCACGAAGGCGCCGCTCATCATCGGTGGTGATTTCAACGACTGGCGCAGCCAGCTCTCGCGTCGGCTATGCGATGAAATCGATGTGATCGAAGCCTTCGATTCGCTGCGACCCGGCATGGTTCGCACGCAGCGTGCGGTATGGTTCATGCGCGACCGGTTGGCCGACATCGGTATGGATGTGGAGCCCGAGTCGTTGCGCTTGCCGCGGCGCGTCCGGTCGGCGCGCACTTTCCCGGCGCTCGTGCCCTGGCTGCGGATGGATCGCATCTATCTGCGGGGATTCGCGGTGCGCGATGCGAGGGTGCCGCGAGGGCCGGGCTGGGCGCGGCTGTCCGATCACAGCCCCGTGATTGCCGACCTGGAGCGCGGCCACGGGTGAGCCGCGTTCGCACGATGTCGCCGGCGTGGCGGCAACTGCTCGGGCGGCGGCAGCGGCCGCGCTTACGGCCGGGTCACGCGGTGCAGCTGCTGCAGTCGGGCGCGGAGTTTTTTCCGGCGCTTGAAGCGGCCATTGACGCGGCGCGCGATTCGGTCTGGATCGAAACCTATATTTTTCATGACGATGCGAGCGGGCGCCGGATTGCGCGGGCGCTGGGTCGCGCAGTCAGGCGTGGCGTGGGCGTGCGCCTGGTGGTGGATGGATTTGGCACCGGGATGCCGGCAGGTGAGGTAGGGCAAGTCCTCGCAGGCGCGCAGGTCGAGGTTCGCATTTTCCGGCCACTACGTCGCTGGCGCCTGGAGCGGCAGGCACTGAGGCGGCTCCATCGCAAGCTTGCGCTGATTGATTCGGCTGAGTTGTTCGTGGGTGGCATCAATCTGATCGATGACCACGAGGATCCGGTGAGGGGGCGGCTCGAGGCGCCGCGGCTGGACTTTGCGCTTGGGGTTCGCGGGCCGCTGGTTGAGGAGGCGGCGAGCGCCATGGCCCAGGTTTGGCGACGCGCGCATCCGGTTCGTTGGCCTGCGTTGCCGCAGTGCGGCTCGGCGACGCGCACGACAAGTGAGGCCGGGCCGGCCCTCTCCACCCCGACCCGGCAGGTACGCGCGGCGTTTGCCGAGCGCGATAATTTTCGACACCGCCGCACGATTGAACGCGCCTATCTGCGAGCGATCGGTCAGGCCCGCACCGAGGTGCTGATCGCCTGCGCGTATTTTTTCCCGGGCGCGAAATTTCGTCGGGCACTGGCTGAAGCGGCGGCGCGCGGGGTGCGCGTGCGCCTGCTGCTGCAAGGGCGAATCGAGTATCGACTGCCGCATTTCGGTACGCTCGCGCTCCACGAAGAATTGCTGCGCGCCGGGGTTGAAATCATCGAATATCAACCAGGGTTTCTGCATGCCAAGCTTGCGCTCGCTGATCAATGGTTCACCCTGGGCTCATCGAATATCGATCCGTTTTCGCTGCTGCTTGCACGCGAGGCCAATGTCATCGTACGGGACGATGCGATGGCTGCGGTCTTGCGCAGCCGAATCGAGCAGGCCATTGCCGAGGGCGGCAAGCCGGTGCGCTGGTCGCACATCGTGGCGCGCCCGTGGTGGGTCAGGGCGGCGGCGTTAGGCGCCGCGTTCATGCTGCGGATCGGGGTTGCACTGTCCGGTCGCGGGCTTCGTTACTGACGCCCCGCGGGCGCTGCGCAGTGGCGCGACGCGGCCCGGCGCTGACCGTGAATCGGAGACGCTGATAATGCAGCGCGATCTGGTGGTGCTTCGGCCCGAAGGGCTTTACTGCGAGGCGGGTGGCTTCTTTATCGACCCCTGGCGACCCGTGGACCGGGCGGTGATCACGCATGCACACGCCGATCATGCACGAACCGGCCACCGGCGGTATCTCGCTGCTGAGCCGGCGCGCGAGGTGATGCATGCGCGCCTTGGCAGAGTTTCGCTGCGGACACTTCAATGGGGGGAGTCAATCACGCAAGGGGATGTGCGGGTCTCGCTTTTCCCGGCGGGCCATATCCTGGGGTCGGCGCAGGTCCGGATCGAGCATCGCGGCGAGGTGTGGGTGGTGTCGGGCGACTACAAGCTTGAGGCCGACCCGACCTGTACCGCGTTTGAGCCGGTACGCTGCGACACCTTCATCACCGAGTCGACCTTCGGGCTGCCGGTCTACCGATGGCGGCCGGATGCGCAGACCCTGGCCGAGATCGCGAGCTGGTGGGCTGAGAATGCGGCCAACGGCCGGGCGAGTGTGCTGCTCTGCTATGCATTGGGCAAGGCGCAGCGCATCCAGGCGGGCCTCGCGCGCGCGCAGGCGCTTGCTGGGCCCATCGTAGTCCATGGCGCGGTCGCGGCCGTCAATGCTGCGTACCGCGCGGCCGGTGTGGACCTCCCCGAGACACTTGGTGCAATCGATTGGCGACGCGCCGCGGGTGGTGATGCGCCGCTCGTGCTGGCGCCCCCCTCGGCCGCGGGTTCGCCCTGGCTGTCGCGGTTTGGCGAATCGAGTCTCGCCTTTGCTTCCGGCTGGATGAGGGTGCGTGGTGCGCGCAGGCGCCGTGCGCTCGACCGCGGCTTTGTGCTGTCCGACCACGCCGACTGGCCGGGGTTGATGCAGGCCATCGACGCAAGCGGCGCGCGACGCGTGATCGTTACCCACGGCTTCGAGGCGGCCATCGTTCGCCACCTTTCCGAACGCGGGATTGCTGCGCATGCGCTCAGGACTGAATTCGGTGGCGAGGCGGGCGCCGAGTCCGATGGCGAGGTTCCCGGCGAGGGGGCGCTGGAGGCGAGTCCTGCGCCCACCTCGGACGGGGCGGCTCCGCTTTCCATGTCCGCAGCACCTCCCGCTGAATTCGCGGCCTCCGAAGATCGCCTTGCAGCGACCCCGCCCGCTCAGGCCGTTTCCCAGCGGACATCCTGATGGAGGGTTTTGCCTCGATGGTGGCGGCGCTTGACCGCTCCAATTCCACCCTCGACAAGGTCGCGGCGATGCGCGCCTACCTCATGGCCGCGCCAGATGAGGACTGTGCCTGGGCGGTGTATTTCCTTGCCGGCGGCAGGCCGCGGATGCTGGTCGCAACGCGCCTCCTCCGCGAGGCGGCACGCGAGGCCGCTGGGGTACCCGAGTGGTTATTTGACGAGTGCTACCAGGCGGTGGGGGACCTGGCCGAGACGATCGCGTTGCTGTTACCCGAATCGGGTGAGGCGTCCGACGCCGGCGAGACGCTCGATGCCTGGATGCGAAGCCGGCTCCTGCCGCTTCGAGAACTCGATCCGGATGCGGCACGCGCGGCGCTGATCGCCTGTTGGCGGGTGCTCGACAGCTGGCAGCGGTTCGTGTTCAACAAGCTGATCACTGGGGGGCTGCGCCTGGGCGTGTCGCGGCAACTCGTTCTGCGGGCGCTCGCCGAGGCGAGCGCGGTCGATGGCCGGCTGATCGCCCAGCGCATCATCGGATTCACCGATCGCAATACCGTGCCCGACGGGTCACGATATCGTGCGCTGGTTGCGCCTGCGGGCGCCGGGGCGGACGCGGATCGCTCGCTGCTCCTTGGGGACGGAAGCGCTGAATCTCTTCGGGGATCGGCGGCGACCGTGACCGATGCCCTGCAACCCTCTGATCTGGCACTCGCGCTTCTTCCCTATCCCTTCATGCTCGCGCACAGCTGGGATCCGGCAAGAGCCGATGCCGAGCCGGCGGCTGACTGGCTCGCGGAGTGGAAGTGGGACGGGATCCGGGTGCAGCTGGTGCGAAGGCAACACGCGGTCGCGTTGTGGTCGCGTGGCGAGGAGCTGCTCACCGACCGGTTCCCCGAGATCGTGTCCGCTGCCCTGGCGCTTGCCCCCGGCACGGTGCTCGATGGAGAGCTTTTATGCTGGGCGGCGGGTGCACCCCGCCCCATGGATTTCGCAGCGATGCAGACCCGTATCGGGCGTCTGCGCCCTGGGGCAACGACGCTGCGCCAGACGCCCGCACGCCTGGTGGTCTTCGATTGTCTGGAACATCAGGGGATCGATGTGCGCGGCCAGGCGCTCCGCCTGCGCCGGCAGGCGCTGTCTGACAGCCTGGCGCTGGCCGCGCCTGACCCCGACCGTCTCTGCGTGGCGCCCGCTCTCGAAGCATCGACCTGGGCGGACCGGGCGGGGCTGCGCGAGGCAGCGCGCACCTTCGGTGCCGAAGGCTTGATGCTCAAACGACTCGATTCGGCCTACGGCATCGGTCGTAGCCGTGTTGGCGGCGGCCACTGGTTCAAGTGGAAGCTTGACCCGTTTGCGGTCGATGCGGTGCTGATCTATGCGCAGGCTGGCCACGGCAGGCGGGCTGGCCTCTACACCGACTACACCTTTGCAGTCTGGGATCGGTCGGCGGCCGAGGCGCCGCGGCTGGTACCGTTTGCGAAGGCCTACTCGGGTCTGACTGATGCCGAGATCCGGGAAGTCGACGCGATCATCCGGCGCACCACCGTCGAGCGGTTCGGGCCGGTACGAAGCGTTGAACCTGCGCTGGTATTCGAAATCGGTTTCGAGGGCATTGCCCGTTCGGCGAGGCACCGCGCCGGCGTCTCGGTGCGCTTTCCGAGAATGCTGCGCTGGCGCCGTGATAAAGGGGTTGCCGAGGCAGATTCGCTTGCAACCCTGCAGGGCCTCCTTGCAGCGAGCCGCAGCTGAGTGCAGGCCCGCGCGCCCGCCTCGTCTCGCCTGCTTTCTCGCGCCCGCCTTTTCGCGCAGGCCGCGCGGTGCTCGCCCTGATCGGTGGATCAGCCGCGCTTGAGCAGTGACAGAAGCTCACGCCGCAGCGCGTCGGACTTGAGAAAGCTGCCACGCATGATCGAGGAGGTCATGGAGGTTTCGTCTTTCACGCCGCGCCAGTGCATGCAGAAATGATCGGCCTCCATGATGACCGCGAGACCATCGGGGAGGAGTAACCGCTCGAGTTCGTCTGCCAGCGTCTTGACCGCCTCTTCCTGGATCTGAGGCCGACTCATGACCCAGTCGGCTACCCGCGCGTACTTTGACAGCCCGATCAGTTTCGAATTGGCATTGGGCAGAACACCGATCCAGATCTTGCCGAGGATGGGGCACAGGTGATGTGAGCAGGCCGACCGTACCGTGATCGGGCCCACCACGATCAGCTCGCTCAGCCGCTCCACGTTCGGAAATTCGGTGACAGCGGGCATTGCTTCGTAGCGCCCACGGAACACTTCCTTCAGATACATCTTGGCGACGCGGCGGGCGGTGTCCTGCGTGTTGTGATCGTTGGTGGTGTCGATCACCAGCGACTCGAGCAGGGCCTGGACGCGGGATTCAACTTCCTTTCGAAGCGCCTCGCGCTCGACCTCGGAATGAATGAACTCGGAAATATTGTCGTTGGCATGAAAGCGCCGGCCGGCATCGCGAATACGCTCGCGGATGACCTGAGACATGGGGCGACCGCTGTCCTCGGCGCGAGTGCGCGAGGCTTTGCGGGGCAGGGCTTTGACGTTGGAGGCGTTGCTCATCGAGTTATTCTCCCGGCGCAGTGAACCGGCGCCTGTCGGGGTGTGCCGCCAACAAACGAAGGCGGGGTCGAACGATGCGTGATTTCGCCCCGCGTGTCGCGCAAACCTGGTCGGTGCACGCGGGTAAACATCCCTGTAACCCTATGCGGTTTTGGGCTATATCACCAGGTATTCCGAACGCGAGACACGACGTTAGTCAGATTTATATGACAGTTGGTGATCACTTACGTTTATCCGCGCCGCCCGCCACTCGTGGCAGCCAGCGCCCCTGTTGCGAAATGCAGACGGATGCGGTGGCGATCCTGGGCGTCGATTTTTCGAGCGCGCCGTCAAAAAAAAAGCCAATCACCCTGGCGCATGCGCGGCTCCTCTCACCGACCATGCTGCGAGTCGAAGCGCTCGAGGCGATCGGCTCGCTGCCCGAATTCGCGCAGATGCTGTGTCGCCCGGGCCCCTGGCTGGGAGGCTTTGACTTTCCGTTTGGCCTGCCACGTGAACTGGTGCTCGAGGCGGGATGGCCGACCGACTGGCCAGCGCTGGTGCGTGCGTTTTCGGCGACGCCCCGACCGCGTCTGCGAGAGACCTTGCGTGCGTTCTGCGCGGGTCGGCCAGTGGGTGCGAAATTCGCGCATCGGGCCACCGATCGCCCGGCCGGGTCGTCGCCTTCGATGAAGTGGGTGAATCCGCCGGTGGCGTGGATGTTTCATGCCGGAGCTCCCGCGCTGCTCGAAGCTGGGGTGGAACTGCCCGGTCTGCACGCGGGCGATCCGTCGCGGGTGGCGCTTGAAGCCTATCCGGGGCTCCTCGCCCGCGCCCTCTATCGCGGTTCGTACAAGAGCGATGATCCCACTAAGCAGGATGTGGCGCGTCTCGCGGCCCGGCGTGCGATAGTCGGCGCGCTTGCCTCGGGCGCGCATCCGCTTGCGATCCAGGTCGACTTTGCAGGCGGGGTGCGTCGCCAGATCGAGGACGAGCCCCGAGGCGACTGGCTCGATGCCGTGCTCTGCGCGGTGCAGGCGGGCTGGGCGCTCACGCAGGGCGCTCGCTACGGGCTCCCGGAACGGGTGGATGGCCTCGAGGGGTGGATCGTGAGCGCACCGGCCACAACCGGCTAACATTCGATCCAGCCGGCGCATCTTGCCGCCCCCTCAGCTCTCCGGATTGCCTGAACCGTGAAACGAAGCTCGCTTCGCATCGATGGTGTTGACACGCCCATCATCCCGACTGTCGCCGCGCTGGTGCGCGATCACCCCGGTACGATCTCGCTCGGCCAGGGCGTGGTTCGTTACGCGCCACCGGCCGACCTGCTCCGCGCGCTACCCGAGCGGATGGCCGATCCGCTGCTTCATCGCTATCAGGCGGTGGGCGGGATTGCACCGCTCATCGATGCGCTTGCCGCGAAGCTGCGCGACGAAAACGGTATCGATGTGGCCCGCGGGTCTCAGGTAATGGTCACCGCAGGCAGCAACATGGCGTTTCTCAACGCGGTGCTTGCGCTGGGGGATCCCGGTGATGAATTCATCCTGCCCTTGCCGTTTTACTTCAATCAGGAGATGGCGATCCGGATGGCGGGCTGCGTGCCGGTGTGTGTGCCAACGCGCCCCGACTATCAGCTCGACCTGGGTGCAATCGAACGGGCCATCACGCCGCGTACGCGCGCCATCATCACGGTCTCGCCCAATAACCCCACGGGTGCCGTGTATCCCGAGGACGATCTGCGAGCGGTCAACGGACTGTGCGCAGCGCGCGGTCTCTACCATTTCAGCGACGAGGCTTACGAATATTTCACCTTCGACGGCGCGCGGCATTTTTCGCCGGCGTCCATTCCCGGTGCCGAGCGGCATACGCTCACTTTCCAGTCGTTTTCCAAGGGCTGGGGCATGGCGAGCTGGCGTTGCGGCCATGTGGTGTATCCCAATGATCTGGCCGAGGCGATGAACAAGGTCCAGGACACCAATCTGATCTGTGCGCCGGTGATCTCACAGCTCCTCGCGCTCGAGTCGCTCAAATTGGGACGGCGCGCGATTGAGCCTGAACTGCAGTCGCTTGCGAGCGTGCGCCATAAAGTGCACGAGTCTCTTGCAGTGCTAGACGGGCTCGCGAGCTTTCCGCGCACCCAGGGCGCGTTTTATGTGGTGCTGCGACTCCCTGGGGTAGCCGATCCTCATGCTTTCACCCGCGCAATGGTTGAACGGCATCGCGTGGCGGTGATCCCGGGCTTTGCCTTTGGATTGACCGATACGCGTGAGGCCAACTACCAGCGGCTGTCCTTCGGTTCGCTCGATCCTGCGACGGTTGTCAAGGGTGTCCAGCGTTTCATTGCCGCCGTGCGTGACTGGTACGGTCGCTGATCGGTTGCGCGCGCCGCCACTCGCTGAGGCGCGGCTGTCGGGCTGGTTTGCCGAACGCGGCTGGCGCCCGTTTCC
Source organism: Betaproteobacteria bacterium (assembly GCA_018969885.1). Next base: position 20,820 of record JAGWXN010000009.1, read on the forward strand.
CTTTCAGCGGCGCGTCTGGCGCGCGGCGGCGTCGGGTTCAAGCGGCCTGCTTCATGCGGGTACCGGATCGGGAAAGACGCTTGCAGTCTGGTTCGGCGCGCTCCTGCGCGTTCTGAAAGGCCCCACCGGGCCTCGCGCGGACGGGCTGAAGGTGCTGTGGGTGACACCGATGCGCGCGCTAGCGGCCGATACGGCGCGTGCGCTTGAGACGCCGCTCGCGGGCCTCGGGCTCGCGTACTCGGTGGGCCTTCGCACCGGCGATACACCGTCGGCCGAACGGGCGCGGCAGGACCGCCGGCCGCCGTTTGCGCTCGTCACCACGCCCGAGAGTCTGTCTCTGATGATCTCGCGTGCCGACGCAGCGACCCGGCTGGGCGGCATCGAAGTGGTGATCGTTGACGAGTGGCATGAGCTGATGGGGACCAAGCGTGGCGTGCAGCTTCAGCTTGCGCTCGCCCGGACCGCCGCGCTCGCCGGCGCGCCGCCGGTGGTCTGGGGGGTGTCGGCGACACTGGGGAACCCTGGCGACGCGCTCGATGTACTGTTGGGCGGCCGGCCGGGCGTGCTGGTGGAGGCGGCCGCGCGCCGGCTGCCGGTGATTGACACGCTGCTGCCCGATACCCTCGAGCGGTTTCCCTGGGCGGGGCATCTGGGTGCGCGGATGCTGGGCTCGGTCATTGATGAACTGGCTGCGAGCGCCTCAACGCTCGTGTTCTGTAACACCCGCGCACAGGCCGAACTCTGGTACGCGATGATCCTTGATGCGCGCCCTGACTGGGCGGGCGCCATCGCGCTTCACCACGGATCGCTCGATGTCGAGGTGCGGCGCTGGGTCGAGCGCGCGATCGGTGAAGGGCGGCTGCGCGCAGTGGTCTGCACGTCGAGCCTGGACCTGGGCGTGGATTTTGCGCCGGTGGAACGGGTGCTGCAGATCGGGAGCGCGAAAGGCGTTGGCCGGCTGCTGCAGCGTGCGGGCCGCTCCGGCCATCGACCCGGCGCGGTGTCGCGTGTCACGCTGGTGCCCACCCACGCACTGGAGCTGATGGAGGCGGTGGCGGCCCGCGATGCCGCGCACGCCGGGCGCATCGAGGCCCGCCTCGCGCCGAAGTGTCCGATCGATGTCCTGGTGCAGCATCTGGTCACTGTGGGTGTCGGGACCGGTTTCAGCGACGCCGAGATGCTCGCTGAGCTTCGCTCTACCCACGCCTACCGCACACTCGATGATGGAACCTGGCGCTGGGCGCTTAGCTTTGTTTCGGAAGGTGCGAGCCTCGCGGCCTACCCCGAATACCGAAAGCTCACACGCGGCGACGATGGGCGCTGGCGGGTGGCTGATGCAGGCATCGCAAGACGGCATCGAATGTCGATCGGCACCATCGTTGCCGATGCAGCGATCGAACTCCGGTTCATGAACGGTGCCCGGCTGGGTACGGTGGAGGAGGCCTTTGTCGCCCGGCTTCGCCCGGGCGATCGATTCATGTTCGGCGGTCGCGTGCTTGAGCTCGTTCGGGTGCACGAAATGAGCGCCTGGGTGCGACGCGCGAAAGCGACATCGGGCGCGGTGCCACGTTGGAGTGGCGGGCGCATGCCCTTGTCGGGCGAGCTCGCCGAGGCCGTGCTCGAGCGCCTGCGCGCCGCTGCGGCAGGTGTTTTTGCCGGACCGGAGATGCGCGCCGTGCGGCCGCTTCTGGAACTGCAGGCGCGCTGGTCGCGGCTACCCGAACCCTCGATTCTGCTTGCGGAAACGCTCGCCTCGCGTGAGGGACATCATCTGTTCGTGTATCCGTTTGCTGGGCGCCATGCGAATCTGGGACTGGCCTGTCTGCTCGCCTGGCGGGCGAGCCGTGGTCGGCCGGCCACGATTTCGGTCGCTGTCAATGATTACGGGTTTGAACTACTGTCGGCAGAGCCGCTCGCAGCAGCGCAGCTGGCGCGCGATGCAGGGCTGATCGTGTCATCACCTGCCGACGATCTCAGCGCAGCAGTCAACGCGGCGGAGCTTTCGCGCCGGCGCTTTCGCGAGATCGCGCGGATCGCAGGACTCGTGTTTCAGGGGCATCCGCGCGAGCGCCGGTCGGCGCGCTCGCTGCAGGCCTCGGCCAGCATGTTTCACGAGGTGTTCGACCGCTACGATCCGGGCAATCTGCTGCTTGCTCAGTCGCGGCAGGAGGTGCTTGCGCAGGAGCTCGAGCTCGCGCGCATTGAAGTGGCGCTCGCGGGCATGCGCGCGCGGGCGCTGGTGGTGGTACCCATTGCCCGACCCACGCCGTTTGCGTTCCCGCTGATGGTCGAGCGTCTGCGCGAGACAGTGAGCACCGAGAAGCTCGCGGATCGGGTTGCCCGGATGGTGGCCGAACTGGAGGAGGCCGCCCGATGCTGATCGATGCGGGCGGGGTGCAGATCGAGCTTCTCGCCGAGCGCGCAGCCTGGCTCCCGATCTCCGAAACCCTGCTGGTGGCTGACCTCCACCTCGGTAAGGCACAGAGCTTCAGGCGCTCGGGGCTGCCCATACCGGCCGGGACGACCGCGGCGATGTTCGAGCGGCTCGACCGGCTCATCGAACGGCGTGCGCCGCGCGAGTTGATCGTGCTGGGGGATCTGCTCCATGGGCCGCTTTCGCAGGCGGGGCCTGCCATCGACGCACTAGCCCATTGGCGCGCCCGGCATACGGAACTCGCGGTGCGGATGGTACGAGGCAATCATGATGCTTCGGCGGGTGATCCGCCGTCGGCCTGCGGCATCGAGGTGCTGAGCGCGCCCTTCCTTCACACGGGGCTTGCCCTCTGTCACGCGCCCGATGAATCGACCGCGAGGTTCAGGGTGGCGGGTCACGTACATCCGGTTTTACGCATGCGGGGCCGGATCGATCGCCTCCGCGTTGCGTGTTTCTGGCTGCGTCCGGATGCGTTGATCCTGCCGGCATTTGGTGAATTCACCGGAGGCTGGCCGGTGATCGCGCAACCTGGAGAGCAGGTCTTTGTGGTGGCGGGAAGCGAGGTGATGGCGGTGCCGCGAACTGGGCACGGGCCCCGCGCGGGTCGGCGCTAGGCCGCGCCGCTTGCGCCAGGCCGCCCCGCGACTTATCGCGCGGGCTGGGTGTCGCGCTCGCCTCGCGTGGGGATCTGCTCTTGAACCAGCATCCGGTGCGGGTACGGAATGGAAATACCCTCCCGATCGAATGCGATCTTCAGCCGCTTCAGAAACTCGCGGCGCACGCGCCACTGCTCAGCGGGAACCGTTTTCATGCGACAGCGAATGACGATGGCGGAGTCGGCGAGCTGCTCGACCCCGGCGATTTCGAGCGCATCCACGATGGCGGCGCGAAACATGTCGTCGTCTCGAAGCGTGGCCGCGGTGCTGCGCATCACGGCGTAAACATGATCGAGGTCTTCGCGATAGGACACGCTCACATCGGCTACCGCAAACGCGAACTCGGTCGAGAAATTGCTGACCGTGGTGATGAGGCCATTGGAGATGTAATGCACCGCACCGTCGAATGAGCGAAGCTTGGTCCGGCGCAGCGTCAATTCCTCAACTACGCCGGTCTTGCCGGCGATCTCCACCACGTCACCCACCCGGATCTGGTTTTCGAGCAGCAGAAACATACCGCTGAAAAAATCCTTCACCAGACTCTGTGCGCCGAAACCGATTGCCACACCCGCCACACCGGCCGCTCCCAGAATCGGTGCGATCGATACGCCAACGGTGTTGAGGCCCACCAGTACCGCCACCACGATGAGTGTGAGCGAGGCCGCGTGGCGGAGCACGCGCGCGAGCGTCTCGATTCGCTTTCGCTCTTCGTGCGAGGGCGAGCGCGCGGCGAGGGCCAAGAAGAAGCGCGCGAGCACGTTGAGCAGCACCCTGCGTGCCACGAAGGCGGCGATCAGGACGGCAACCAGTGTGGCTGCGGTCGCCCATTGAGGCGACCACTCCGTCTGGGCGAAATATTCCAGCCAGGATTCGATCACGGTCACTGACTCCTTGTTGCGCTGAGGCCGAGACAGCCTTGAGTGCTGTCAACAGGGGCGGGCGCCCGCCAACCTACGCTTAACCCCGGTAGATGACAGGAGGTGAGCCGGAGCCGCCCGTGCCCGGCCAGGGGAGCGCGATGGTAGCAAAGAAACTGCTGTTCAGATCGGAGGCGAGGGAGCGGATCCTGGCGGGGGCCACGCAGCTTGCCGATGCGATTCGGGTGACGCTGGGGCCGAAGTCAAAGTCCGTGCTCATCCATCGCCGCTGGGGCACTCCGGTGGTTTGCAATGACGGCGTGACGATCGCGCGCGAGACCGAGCTCGAGGACCCCGCGGAAGATCTGGGCGCGCGGATGCTCCGACAGGCCGCGGAAAAAACCGGCGAGGCGGTGGGCGATGGCACATCGACCGCTACGGTGCTCGCGCACGCGATCCTCACCGACGGCATCCGCAACGTGGTCGCCGGTGCGAGTGCGATCGATCTCAAGCGGGGCCTGGACCGGGGTCTTCAGGTGGTGGTGGCGAGCCTGCGCGAACAGTCGCGGCCGGTCAGCACCCGGCTCGAACGGGCGCAAGTTGCCACCATCTCGGCGCATAACGACCCGGCGATCGGTGAACGCGTAGCAGACGCCATGGACCGGATCGGCGCGGACGGTGTGATCACCGTGGAAGAGTCGCGCACGATTGAAACCACGCTTGAAGTGGTCGAAGGCATGCAGTTTGACCGCGGCTGGCTCTCGCCCTATTTCGTCTCCAACACCGAGCGCATGGAAGCCGTGCTCGAAGACGCCTGGGTGATGGTGTCGGATCGCAAGATCGGCAGTCTCACCGAGTTGCTGCCCCTTCTCGAGCAGCTCGCCAAAAGCGGGCGGCCGGTGCTGTTTGTGGCGGAAGACATCGAAGGCGAGGCGCTCGCAACGCTGGTCGTCAACCAGATCCGCGCGGTGCTGCGCAGCTGCGCGGTACGGGCACCCGGCTTTGGCGACCGGCGCAAGGACCTGCTGCAGGATATTGCGGTGTTGACGGGTGCCGAGGTGATTTCCGAAGAGCTCGGCACCCGGCTCGAGCAGGCGGCGCTACGCCAGCTGGGCCGCGCGCGACGCGTGCTCGTCACGCGTGAGGCCACCACGCTGATCGGCGGCGCGGGCGAACGTGAGCGCATCGACGCGCGGATCGCGCAACTTCGTGTGCAGCTTGCCGATAGCGCGAGCGACTATGACCGTGAGCGGCTAAAGGATCGTATCGCCCGGCTCGCGGGCGGCGTGGCGGTGGTGCGTGTTGGCGCCCCAAGCGAGGCCGAGATGCGGGCAAGAAAGGACGCATTTGAAGATGCGATTGCCGCCACGCGCGCAGCCGTGGCCGAGGGCATCGTGGCGGGCGGTGGGCTCGCGCTTCTGCTCGCGGCGCCTGCGCTCCGGGCCGAGCTTGCGCTCGCTGAGGGTGATGAGCGGACCGGCATGCAGATTCTCCTCCGAGCCCTGGAATCGCCCGCTCGTACGATCGCCGAAAACTCGGCGGCGGACCCCGGGGTGGTGGTTGAGCGGATGCTGGGTGGTGGTGGCTCGGTCGGATTTGACGCGGCACGAGGTCGATATGTCGACCTGTTCGAGGCCGGAATCATCGACCCCACCCGCGTGGTGCGGGTGGCGCTTGAGAACGCTGTGTCGGTGGCGAGCCTGCTGCTTCTTACCGAGGCCACCATGACCGAAATCGTGACCCGCGAGCGTGAGCCGGCCGACATCGAGCCGGGCGCGGCCTGATCGATTGATTTGTATGATCCCAACCAGAAGGAGCATGACCATGGCAGAGGAAAAGACCACAGAGCTGCAGGAAGCCACGCCGATGCGGGTGGTGTCGCCGTTTGATGAAATGGACCGACTCTTCGATCGGTTGCTCGCCCGGCGCGGCTGGATGCGTCCCTGGCGCGCCGATTGGCCCGCGCTTGGTGAGGCAGGGTGGGTTGAGCCGCGCCTGCCTCGCGTCGATATCGTCGATCGTGAAGACGACATCGTGGTGCGCGCTGAGGTTCCCGGGATCGAAAAGAAGGAACTCGATATCTCGGTCGGTGAAGACAGCGTGACCCTGCGTGGCGAGACCCGGCACGAAGAAAAGGAGGAAGCGGGCGACCTCTACCGTTGCGAGATCTCGCGCGGCGCCTTCAGCCGCACGGTGGGACTCCCGGCGGCGGTGGATGGGTCCAAGGCGAAGGCGGTGTTTCACGACGGCGTACTCACGCTTACGCTACCCAAAGTCGAGCGCGCCCGCCGTCATACGGTGAAGGTGGACTGAGACGCGGGTACGCCGCTGCCGTCGGCGCACCGGCGGTAGCGTTGCGCCCGGGCGGCTCCGACTCACTCGGGCCGTCCGGTCGCGCCTGCGCTGGTGCCGCGGATCCCGTATCCTTTGCGCTCTCGCGGCGGCTGGACTGCCGCTGGTGCCCAGATGGCGGGGCGCCGCATTGCCTCGGAGGTCCGCATGAACAGCATTGATGTTGAAGTCCTGCGCACCGCGATCCAGTGGATGGACGCGGGCCATCGTGTCACGCTCAGTACCGTTGTACGGACCTGGGGCTCGGCCCCGCGCCCGCCCGGCTCGCTCATGATCATTCGCGACGATGGCCAGGTGGCGGGGTCGGTATCAGGGGGCTGTATCGAGGACGATCTGATCCGGCGTCTGCGCGAGGGCGATCTTGATTCAGCATTGCCGATGAGCACGGTGTACGGCGAAACCGCCGAGGAGGTGCAGCGGTTTGGTCTGCCCTGCGGCGGCACCGTGCAGGTGGTACTTGAGCCGCTTTCCACGCAATCGGGCTTGCGCGACCTGCTGTCTCGAATCGAGGCGCATGAGGTGGTGCAGCGTTCGCTCGACATGCGAACCGGCATGGCAACGCTCAAGCCCGCACAGGTGGGCGATATCGTAGCCTTCGACGGCCAGACGCTGCGCACCGTTCATGGTCCGCGCTACCGTCTGCTCGTGATCGGCGCGGGCCAGCTTTCGCACTACCTGGCCAACATGGCGCTCATGCTCGACTATCAGGTCACGATCTGCGATCCACGTTCGGAGTACCACAGCACCTGGCAGGCGCAGCCTGGGGTCACGCTTTCCTCGCAGATGCCCGACGACCTGGTGCTTGCCATGCAGTTGGACGCCAACAGCGCCGTGGTGTGCGTCACCCATGATCCGAAACTCGATGATCTCGCACTCATCGAGGCGCTCAAGACCTCGGCGTTCTACATCGCCGCGATTGGTTCGCGACGCAACAACGAACGGCGTCGCGAGCGGCTGCTTGAATTCGATCTCTCGCGCGCCGAAGTGGATCGGTTGCGGGGTCCGGCGGGGTTGTCGATTGGTGCGCTTACGCCGCCCGAGATCGCGCTCGCGATCATTGCCGAAATGACCGCCACGCGGCGAGGGGTGAACCTGTCAGGGCCGCTCGCTGACTGGAGCGGTTCGGGCACAGAGTGCCGCCTCGAATCGCTCCCCTTCGCGCGCTGAGCCCGCCGCGCGAGGCCCTCGCACGGGCGCTGCTCGCGCCGGCGGCGCCGCTCATGGTCTGGCAGGGCCGGCGCGTTCGGCGTCTGGCCCTGCGGCTCCCGGAAGCCGCAGGCGCCCGGGTCGGTGGAACGGATACAGCCGGATCGGCCCCTCGGCTTCTTATCGTGGGCGATTCATCGGCGGCCGGCGTGGGCGTCACCGAGCAGTCGGAGGCCTTGTCGGGCCAACTGCTGAGCGCACTGGCTGCGCGCGGTGTGCTGCCACGTCGCTGGCAGCTGATTGCCCGTACCGGCGTCGCGGCTGCATCGCTGCCTGACCTGATTGACCAGGGCCTTGACGAGGCGCGCACGCCGGCAGAATCCTTCGATGTCGCGCTGGTGGTGGTGGGGGTGAACGATGTCACGGGCGCCACGCCGATCGCGCGCTGGCTCGCCGATCTCGATCGCCTGCACGCGCGCCTCAAAGGTCTGGGCGTGCGGACTGCGGTGTTTTCAGGACTGCCGCCCATGGACCGATTCATTGCGCTCCCGCAGCCACTCCGAATGTGGCTGGGCCTGCAGGCACGACGCTATGACCGCGCGCTCGGTCAATGGAGCGCGGCACGCGCGGATACTTTTCATTGGGTATTACCCCGGCTCGATGATCCTGCACTGCTCGCGTCCGACGGCTTCCATCCCAGTGCGGCGGGATGCGCGCTCTGGGCGCGTGAACTCGTGCAAACGCTCGCGCCGCTCCTTGTCGCCGATCAGGGCGCAGCGGGATCGACCGGGATCTCGCGCTTCAGACCGGAATCATCGATCGCGACATAGGTGAGCGTGGCTTCGGTCACCTTGACCACGACCGGTTGCGCCGGGTTACGCTCGGCGATCACCTCTACATGGACCGTGACCGACGTGCGACCCGCGCGTTCGATACAGGCGTAGAACGACACCACGTCACCGACCGAAATCGGCTGGCGGAACTGAAACGCGTTGACCGCAACGGTCGCGACTCTGCCGCGGGCCCGGCGCGCTGCACAGATGCCACCAGCGATATCGACCTGCGCCATCACCCAGCCGCCAAAAATATCGCCGTTGGCATTGACATCAGCGGGCATGGGCACCACGCGGAGCACGAGCGAGTGTCCCGGGGGAGCGTGATCGGTTGCGTGGGATCGCGCGCCGGTGGTCTTGGGATTCATGCTGGCGGGCCTTGTTGGATTGCGTGCGCGCACAATATCGGTTTCCTTCCTGAGAAGACAAGAGATCCGATGCGAGATCATGCCCGGCGCGCTGCGCCCTCCTCTATACCCACTGCCGCAGCCGTGTCCGGCGCTCAACCCATTCGTGGTGACTGGCAGACAGTGTCGCGGCTGCTCCCCTATCTGTGGGCCTGGCGGGGCCGGGTGCTGTTTGCACTCGCCTGTCTGGTGGCGGCCAAGCTCGCCAACGTTGGTGTGCCCTTGGTGCTGAAAGCGGTGGTCGATGCGCTCGATACGCCCGAGGCGGCGGCGCGCGCGGCCATCGCGGTGCCGGTGGCGCTGATCGTGGGCTACGGTCTGCTCCGGCTGTCGGTGTCGCTCTTTACCGAGCTGAGGGAGCTGGTGTTTTCGCGGGTGACCCATGAGGCCAATCGCACGATCGTGCTGCAGGTCTTCCGGCACCTGTTCGACATGTCGCTGCGGTTTCATCTCGATCGCCAGATGGGCGGGATGACGCGCGACATCGAGCGCGGTTCGCAGGGCGTCTCGAGCCTGATTTCCTACACCCTCTACAGCATCCTTCCCACGGTGATCGAGGTGTCGCTCGTGATCGGATATCTGTTCTGGCACTACGAGTCGTCATTTGGCTTCATCGCGCTCTCGGCCCTTGTTGTTTATGTGATTTATACGATTCGCGTCACCGAGTGGCGGACGCATTTCCGCCGGGAAATGAATGAGCAGGATTCGCGCGCGAGCACGCGAGCGATCGATGCGCTCATCAACTACGAGACAGTGAAGTACTTTGGCAATGAGCGTTTCGAGGCCGAGCGCTATGACGCGGAGCTCCGAAAGCGCATGCGTGCGGCGATCCGCTCGCAGGCGTCGTTATCGCTCCTTAATTTCGGCCAGGCCACCATCATTGCCGTGGCGGTGTCGCTTCTCATGTGGCGGGCGGTAGCGGGCGTGATGTCGGGCGAGATGACGCTGGGCGATCTGGTGCTGGTGAATGCTTTCATGATCCAGCTCTACATTCCGCTCAATTTTCTGGGTGTGCTCTACCGGGAGATCAAACAGGCGCTCACCGACATGGAGCGGATGTTTCGTCTGCTGACAGAAAAGCGCGAAGTAGCCGATGCGCCGGATGCGCGGCCGCTGGCTGTGGGACGGGGCCCGGAAATTCGGTTTGAGCGCGTGGGCTTTCACTACGACGCCGCGCGTCCGATCCTCCATGACATCGACTTCGTGATTGCACCCGGCACCACCACTGCCGTGGTGGGCGCAAGCGGTGCCGGCAAGTCAACGCTTGCCCGTCTGATGTTTCGCTTCTACGACGTGAGCGCCGGTCGCATTCTGGTTGACGGACAGG
>JAGWXN010000010.1 GCA_018969885.1 Betaproteobacteria bacterium
GGAGGAGACCCATGCCAACCTACCCGAACCCCTATCGCCAGGGACTGTCGCGTAACGCCGCGAACCATGTCCCGCTCTCGCCCATCAGTCTGGTGGACTGGGCGGCCGATGTCTTTCCCGATCGGCTCGCGCTCATTCATGGCGGGCTTCGGCTCAGTTGGGCTCAGTTGCGCGCGCGCGCCCGCAGGCTCGCCTCGGCGCTTGCCGCGCGCGATATCGGCGAGGGCGACACGGTGGCGGTGATGCTGCCCAACACCCCGCCGATGGTCGAGGCGCACTATGGCGTGCCGCTCACCCGCGCAGTGCTGAACAGCATCAACACGCGCCTGGATGCGGCAACCGTGGCCTTCATCCTCCAGCACTCCGATTCCAAGGTGGTGCTGGTCGACCGAGAGTTTTCCGGGGTGATGGCCGAGGCGCTCGCGATCGTGGCCCGTGCGGGCGGGCGCCGACCGACGGTGATCGATGTCGATGATGTGCTCTATGACGGCCCCGGGCAGGCGGTGGGCGACATGGGTTATGAGGCGCTCCTCGCCGAGGGCGATCCGACCTACGCGGGGGCGCTGCCTGAGGACGAGTGGGATGCGATCGGTCTCAACTACACCTCGGGCACTACCGGTAACCCCAAGGGCGTGGTGGTGCATCACCGCGGGGCTTACATGAATGCGGTGGCCAATGCGATGGCCTGGGCGCTTCCGCGCCACCCTGTCTACTTGTGGACGCTACCCCTCTTCCACTGCAATGGCTGGTGCTTTCCCTGGACGCTCGCAGCCGTGGCGGGTACCCATGTATGCCTGCGTAAAGTCGACGCGAAGCTCATTTTCGATCTGATCCGCGAACACCGTGTCACGCACTACTGTGGCGCGCCGATCGTGCATTCCACGCTGATTGCAGCCCCTGAGGAATTGCGTCGCGGCATCGATCACGAGGTGCAGTGCATGGTGGCGGGCGCTGCGCCGCCGGCCGCCATGATCGCCGGCATGCAGACCCTCGGCTTCAAGCTCACCCATGTGTACGGGCTCACCGAGGTCTACGGACCGGCTGCGGTGTGCATGCCGCACGAGGACTGGGCCACGCTCGCCGTGGGCGATCAGGTCGACCGGCACGGCCGGCAGGGGGTGCGCTATCAGTTGCAGCAGGGCCTCACCGTGATGGACCCGCAAACCATGACCGAGGTGCCGCGCGACGGTGAGACCATGGGCGAGGTGATGTTCCGCGGCAACATCGTGATGAAGGGCTACCTGAAGAACGAACAGGCCACCATGGATGCGTTTCGCGACGGCTGGTTTCATACCGGTGACCTCGGGGTGCTCCATCCCGACGGGTATGTGAAGCTCAAGGACCGCGCAAAGGACATCATCATTTCCGGCGGCGAGAACATTTCCTCGATTGAGGTCGAAGATGCGCTCTACCGTCATCCTGCGGTGATGGCCTGCGCGGTGGTCGCCAAGCCCGATCCGAAGTGGGGCGAAACCCCGCTCGCTTTCGTTGAACTGCGGCCGGGTGCAAGCGCGACCGAGGCTGAGCTCATTGAACACTGCAAGGGGTTGCTTGCGCGTTTCAAGTGCCCGCGCGAGGTGCGCTTTGCCGAGGTGCCCAAGACCTCCACCGGCAAGATTCAGAAACACCTGCTGCGCGCCCAGGTCAAGTCGGCCAGCGCGATCGTGGGCTGAGACAGGCCGGCGGGTACAATTCGCGCCCATGCTCTCCGAACAAAAACTCGCGCTTGCGGCGCTCTTTTCCGAGGCTGCCCGCTCGCTCGCCGCGGGCGTGCTCGCTCCCGAATCGCTTCCCGTGGTCGAGCTCGACCGGCCGCGACAGGCTGATCATGGCGATCTCGCCTGTAATCTCGCCATGCAGCTCGCCCGCCCGCTCAAGCAGCCGCCGCGCAAGATCGCCGAGGCGCTCGCTCAGGCCGTGCAGGCGGCTGATGCTGCAAGCCCCCAACCGCTTCTTGCTGCGGTCGATGTAGCCGGCCCCGGTTTCATCAATCTGCGGCTCGCGCCGGCGGCACGCCGGGCGGTGGTGGCGCGCGTGCTCGAAAAAGCCGAGACCTTTGGCTGTGGTACGCAGGGCGCCGGCCGCAGTGTGGTGGTCGAGTTTGTCTCAGCCAACCCCACCGGGCCGCTTCACGTGGGCCATGGCCGACAGGCCGCGCTGGGTGATGCCCTCTGCGCGCTTCTGGGCGCGTGCGGCTGGCGGGTGAGTCGCGAGTTTTACTACAACGATGCCGGCGCGCAAATTGCCAATCTCGCAGCCTCCGTGCAGGCGAGGGTTCGCGGCCTCGAGACCGATGACCCGCGCTTTCCTGCCGACGGGTACCGAGGCGATTACATCCGCGAAATCGCTGCCGATTACCTGGCAGGCAAGACGGTGGCGGCCGAGCGGGTTGCTCCCGAAACCGCCGCAGCCGACCCCGATGACCTGGAGGCGATCCGGCGTTTTGCCGTGGCCTATCTGCGCCGCGAGCAGGACAACGATCTGCGTGCGTTTGGCGTGCGTTTCGATACCTACTATCTCGAGTCCTCGCTCTACACCGATGGCCGGGTCGACCAGACCGTCAATGCGCTTGCCGCCGCTGGCGTCACCTTCGAGCATGAAGGCGCGCTCTGGCTACGAAGCACGCAATTCGGCGATGACAAAGACCGCGTCATGCGTAAGAGCGAGGGGGGCTACACCTACTTCGTGCCCGACGTTGCCTACCATGTCACCAAGTGGCAGCGCGGCTTTGAACGCGCGGTCAACATTCAGGGTTCAGACCACCACGGCACGATTGCGCGCGTGCGTGCGGGCCTGCAGGCGCTCGCGGTGGGTATTCCGGCGGGCTATCCGCAATATGTGCTCCACAAGATGGTCACCGTGATGCGCGGCGGCGAAGAGGTAAAAATCTCCAAACGCGCGGGCGCCTATGTCACCTTGCGCGATCTCATCACCTGGAGCGGTGAACGAGGCACGACCGACGCACCGGGCGCGGCTGATGCCGAACTCGCCGAGCGTCGTGGGCGTGATGCGGTGCGGTTTTTCCTCGTCTCGCGCAAGGCCGATTCCGAATTCGTGTTCGATATCGACCTTGCGCTGTCCCAGAGCGACGATAACCCCGTCTATTACGTGCAATACGCGCACGCCCGCATCTGCTCGGTGTTTGAGCAGGCGAGCCGTCAGTCGGGCGAAGCACAGGCGGCGCTTGAAGCGCGAATCCGCGCGCAGGCGCTGTCTTCGCCCGCCTTCACCGAGCGGCTGGATGCGCCGCGTGAGTCGCTGCTGATGGCCCGGCTTGCCGAGTTTCCCGAACTGGTTGCGCAGTCGGCCGAAGAACTCGCGCCCCATGCGCTCGCATTTTTCCTCAAAGAACTCGCGGCTGATCTGCACGCTTACTATAATTCCGAACGATTTCTGGTTGACGATATCGGCCTTCGCGAAGCGCGGCTCGCACTGCTTCTTGCCGTGCGGCAGGTGCTTCGTAACGGTCTCGCGCTCCTGGGTGTTTCAGCGCCGGAAAAAATGTAATGCGGGTTCGTGGCGGTCACGCGGCAATGGGTGCCTTTCAGCGCGGCAGCATCGCGCTCGGCATGATGTTGGGTATCGTCATCGGGCTCGCGGTGGCGGTGGCGGTGGCCGTGTTCGTCACCCGCGCGCCGCTGCCATTCGTGAACAAGGTGGTGCGTAGCGGCGACCGTATCGTCGAGCCGCGCACGCCGGCTGAAGCTCCCGATCCCAACCGTCCGTCGGCTGCTCGACAGCGTCCTGCCGATGCACCGGCACCCGCCGCCCGGAGCGCCGGTGAAACCCCGCCTGCAGGCACACCCGCCCCCGCGGCTTCGCCCGATCGCGCGCCAGCGGCAAGCGTAGGCGCCGCGCCTGCGGGCGATGGGGCCGAGGCCGCCACCGAGCGCATGCTCTATGTGCTGCAGGCGGGCGCCTTCAGGCTCGCCGATGACGCCGACAACATGAAGGCGAAGCTCGCCCTGATCGGACTCGAAGCGCGCGTGCAGCCCGCCGAGGTCAACGGTCAGCGCGTGTTTCGCGTTCGCATCGGACCGTACGTCAACCTTGACGATCTGAACCGGGCGCGGGCCCGGCTTGAAGAAAACGGCATTGAATCGTCGGTCGTGCGGCAGCGCTGATCCGACAGGAGAACCCATGAACCCCACCCGCAGACTCTGTATTCAGGCGCTTGCCGCAGGCGGCGCCGGTGTGTCGGCGAGTCCGACCCTGGCGCAGGGCGAGCCGGTCGCCGGTCGCGATTTCCGCGCCGTGAATCCGGCGCAGCCGGTCGAAGCGCCCGCGGGCCGCGTCGAAGTGCTCGAGTTCTTTGCTTATTGGTGCCCACATTGCGCCTCGCTTGAGGCCGAGCTCAATGACTGGCGTAAGCGCCAGCCCCCGGAAATCGTGTTCCGTCGGGAGCATGTGAGCTTTCGCGAAACCCGGATCCAGCAACTGCACTATGCGCTGGTGGCGCTCGGCAAGGCCGATGAACTTTCGCCACGCATCTTTCACGCCATCCATGTCGACAAAGTGCGGCTGGAAACCCCGCAGAAAATGGCCGAGGTGCTGGGGCTCGATCCCAAATCCTTCGCCGAGGTCTATGACTCGTTTTCGGTGCGTACCCGCGCCCGTCGCGGCACGCAGATTTCCGAGGCCTATGCCATCGATGGCGTGCCGTCGTTTGCGGTGGCGGGCAAATACCTCACCGCGCCGTCGATGGCGGGTTCGAACACCGCGGCGCTACGGGTGGTCGACTGGCTGGCCGCGCGCGAGCGCAAATCCGCCGGGTCGCGCGGCTAAGCGCGCGCGAGCGCCCCAGGACTGGCGCCATGGCCGAACCGGACGCTGGCGGCCCGACACCTGCCCAAGCCGCAGGCCCACGGGTGGTCATTACGGGTGCGTCAAGCGGACTGGGCGAGGCACTTGCGCTCGAGTACGCCCGGCGCCATCCGCAGGCGGTGTTCGCACTGATGGCGCGGCGGCCTGATCGTCTCGCCCAGGTCGCTACTCGGCTTGCCCCGGCCACCGTCCGGACTTTTGCCATTGACATCACCGATCGGGACGCACTCAACGATGCGGCCGAGCGGTTTGTCGCCGAGTTTGGCGCCCCCGACATCGTGATTGCCAATGCTGGCATCAGCGCAGGCACCCTCACCGCCGAGCGCGCCGATGCGCCGGTGTTTCGCCGGATCATCGATGTGAATGTGGTGGCGCTCTTTGATACGTTTGCCGCGTTTCTGCCCGCGATACGTGCAGAGCGCCGCGGCACGCTGGTCGGGATTGCGAGCGTGGCCGGCATCCGCGGTTTGCCCGGGGCGGGCGCCTACAGCGCGAGCAAGTCGGCTGCAATCACCTACCTCGAGTCGTTGCGACTGGAGGAGCGAGAACACGGCATTCGCGTGGTGACGATCGCGCCCGGCTACATTCGTACGCCGATGACAGCGGTCAACACCTACCGCATGCCCTTTCTGATGCCGGCTGATGCGTTTGCGCGCCGCGCGGTCGACGCAATAGCCGCCGGTCGGTCCTTTGTCGTGATCCCACGACCCATGCGTGCGGTCGCTCTCATGCTGCGGGCGTTGCCAAACTGGCTCTATGACGCGCTCTTTGCGCGCGCGCCGCGCAAGGCGCGGATCGCAGGCGATTCCTCATGAGCGCGCCACGGATCGTTTCGCTGGTCCCGAGCCTTACCGAGCTGGTGTGTTCGCTGGGGCGCGGCGACTGGCTGGTGGGCCGGACCGGGTTCTGTGTGCATCCGAGCGATGCCTTGGCCCAGGTGCCGAAGGTGGGCGGGACCAAGACGGTCAACATCGAGAAGATCCGGAGTCTCGCGCCCACTCATCTGATCGTCAATGTCGATGAAAACGAAAAGCCCACCGTCGAGGCCCTGTCCGAATTCATCCCCAATGTGGTGGTCACGCATCCGATTGCCATCGACGATAACTTCGAGCTCTATCGGCGTTTTGGCCGCTTGTTTGATGCCGAGGCCCGCGCCGGTGAATTATGCGCGGAGCTCGAGCGCGCACTCGAATTGACGCGGTCGGCGCCGCACGCCACGCTTCGCGTTCTTTATCTGATCTGGAATGATCCCTGGATGACGGTGTCGGCCGAGACCTTCATTGCAAAGATGCTGGCACGTGTTGGGCTTGAAGTGTGTGTGCCGCCGGGTGATGCGCGCTACCCGTCGCTGTCGCTGGATGCAGTCGGCTCGCTGGGGGCCGATGCGGTCCTGCTGTCGTCTGAACCGTGCCGGTTTCGTCCGGCTGACCGCCGCGAGCTTCGCGCAGCGCTTGTCGCCGGCGCGGCGGCGCGGGTGCCCGTGCTGGGCATCGATGGCGAAATGACATCCTGGTACGGGCCGCGCGCGATCGAGGGCTTGCGGTATCTGCACGCGTATCGACGCCGACTCGAGATGCGGCTTGAGATGCGGCTGGCAGGGCGAACCTCACTTCGGCAGACGGCGTTGGCGAGCGCGTCCGGCGAGGCGTCCCTCGCCCGCGTTGGCTGCATGCTCGCGGCCGCCGTCATGCTGGGGTTCCTCGCTGCATGCTCGAGTGCGCCACCTGCAGTGCCTGGCGGGCCCGCGCCTGTACCGGAGGCGGGTACGCCGCCGCCAGCGGCCGGCACCGCGTCGCCTGGGCGTGGCCGGTTCTATCTCGACGATGGCCCTGGCGATCGACCGCTTGCCGAGCTTCAGAAAGTGCCGGATGCGGTGCCACGCGCCGAGCCGCTGCATTCGCGAGCCAATCGACCCTATGTGATCTTCGGCCGACAGTACGAGCCGATGACGCGGATAGAGCCGTTTCGCGAGCGCGGGATCGCTACCTGGTACGGGCGCCGTTATCACGGCCGACCCACCTCGATTGGCGAGATCTACGACATGTACGCTATGACGGCCGCCCACCCCACCTTGCCGCTGCCCAGCTACGCCCGGGTGACCAACGTTCGAACCGGACGCAGCGTGATCGTGCGGGTGAATGACCGTGGCCCCTTTCTGCACGGAAGGGTGATCGATCTGTCGTACGCCGCGGCGGCCAAACTCGCAGCGGCGCTTCCAGGAAGCGCTGAGGTCGAGGTGGAACTCATCACCCAGTTTGAGGCGGCCCCGGCTGTCACGGCGGCGTCGCTCCCGCGGGCCGATCCCAGCCCGGTCGGCGTGCCGGCTGGGCAGGCGGTTCAGGTCACGCCGGTGTCATCGGCGAGCCTGCCGCCGCTACGTGCCGAGGAGGCGCCGCGGGCATCCGCAGTCACGTCGACCGCAGCCACTGTCTCTGCGGTACCCGTCATGGCGGCCGCCCCCGAGGCGGTGGCTGCAGCGCCGTCATCGAACTCCGATGGGCTGCTCCCAGGCCGCTATGTACAACTCGGTGCCTACCAGAGCCGTGAAGGCGCAGACGCTGCGCTTGCCCGACTGCGCGCGAGTGGATTGCCCGAGCCGGTCTCGGTCCGCCGGGATGGTGCGCTCCACAAGCTGGTTGCCGGGCCCTATCCCCAGGCTGCGGATGCGCAGGCTGCGCAGCGGCGGCTACGCGATGCCACCGGCATCGAGGCTTTCGTCCTGTTGCGCTAGTCGTAGCGCCCGCGCGTAGACTTCGCGATGCGGACGGCCGGCCAGACGTTCAACGATCCGGGTGGCGCGACTCGCACCCATTTCACGCACCAGCGCGCCCAGCAGCTGGTTGAGGTCCAGCGTGAGGGTTACCGCCTCGGTGGCAGGATCAGCTGACTGGGAAACCGCTGGTTCGTGACCGTCTTCGCGCCGCGTGCCGGGCAACCGGAATGCCGCAGGGGCGATGATCAGCCCATATTCGCCTTTTAACCGCATCGGGTTGGCGAGCAGCCAGGCGGGTGCTTCGCCACTCAGGCAGCGATGAATTTCCTCGAACTTCTTGGTGAGCTCGCGCCCCAGCACGACCCAGCGCTCAGCGCCGAGCTGCTCGACGATCGCGGCAATGGTTGCCTCGATCCGGTGGGGCGACTCGAACAGCACCACCGGGCAATCGAGATCAGCGAGCGCTCGCAGCCGGTCGGCGCGGGCTCGCGGACGGGCAGGCAGGAACCCCTCAAACCTGAACGCGCCTTCAATCAGGCCGCCTGCGCTCGCCAGCGCGGTGAGCGCGGAGGGCCCGGGGACCGGGATCACCCGCCCGCCCGATGCGAGCACTGCCGAGACAATGCGCGCACCTGGGTCGCTCACGCCAGGCGTACCGGCGTCGGTTACCAGCGCCACCGACTTCGCCTCGCCCAGCAGCGCAACGATCCGCTCGGCGACGGCGGCCTCGTTGTGCTGATGCGCGGCGAGGAGCCGTGCGCGGCTGGCCACGCGAGCAAGGAGCGGCGCCGTGACACGCGTATCTTCTGCCGCCACGATGTCGACCTCGGCGAGCACCCGCGCGGCGCGCGCACTCAGGTCACCCAGATGACCGATTGGTGTGGCAACTACATATAATGCGCCGGGCTCAACCGCTGGGATGGTGTCGTGTCCGCTCATTGGCCGATAGGTCGGGTTACGGGAAAAAGAGGCGGCGTCCGCGCTCCGCGGACGTGCTCGCACTGCCCCGATTTTGCGCTGTTTCGGCCGCGAACGTTTCTGGCTGCGTCGGGTAGGGTCGCGCGTCTGGTGCGATCGCCTGCCCATCGCTTCACCCTGGTCGCTTCGGGCAGCCTTGGGCCTTCGCTGTGACGCGCTCGCCCACGCAACGTCTGGGTGATGCGGGCGAAGACCTTGCACTCGCTTATCTTGAGCGCGCCGGATTGTTGCTGGTGGCGCGGCAGGTGGCGGGACGCTTTGGCGAAATTGATCTGATCATGCGTGAACGCGACGAGCTGGTGTTCGTCGAGGTTCGCCGCCGCAGCCGCAGCGATTACGGATCGGCTGCCGATAGCATCGGGGCGGCTAAGCAGGGTAAGCTGCGCCGCAGTGCCGAACTGTGGTTACAGAAGCAGTACGGCGATCGATGGCCCGCTTGCCGGTTCGATGTCTGTGCCATCGATGGCGGGCGCATCGATTGGATACGCAATGCCTTCTGACGATAGAATTTGCTCTGCTCCCAACGGGTGAAAACATGAAGCGACTGATGATTCTGATCGGGGCTGCGTCCATCGCGGGCTCGGCGCTGATGCTGTCCGGCTGTTTGCCGCTTGCCGCCACCGGACTCGTTGCCGGCGCGCTCGCCGCCAGTGACCGCCGCACGCTTGGTGCGCAAACCGAGGACACCAGCATCGAATTCAAGGCGGGCGCCCGCCTGCGCGATGCCATGCGGTTTCCCGGCGGCATTTCGGTCACGAGTTACAACCGAAAGGTGTTACTCACCGGTCAGGTTGGTAACGCCGAAGATCGCCGTATGGCCGAGCAGATCGTCTCCAAAATCGAAAACGTCCGCTCGGTGGAAAACGCGCTTCAGATTGCCGGGCAGCCAGCGCTGACCGCCTCGGCCTCCGATGCCACGGTGAGCGCGGGCGTCAAGGCGGCCCTTCTCGAGAATTCCGAAACCAAAGCCACGGCAGTCAAGGTGGTGACCGAGTCGGGCGTCGTCTATCTGATGGGCATTGCGTCGCGCAAGGAAGCCGATCGCGTGGCGCAGGTGGCCAGCCGGGTGCGCGGGGTTCAGAAAGTGGTGGCCGTCTTCGAGATCGTGAGCGACGAAGAACTCGCTCGAATTCTCAAAGGCCAGAGCGAGTCGCGCTAGCGTCATGGCGCTCCCGCCCATTCTGAGCGAGCGCCTCCGCCTGCCGGTGGTGGCCTCGCCGATGTTCATCATCTCCACCCCTGAACTCGTCATCGCGCAGTGCAAGGCGGGCGTGGTGGGTTCGTTTCCGGCGCTCAATGCGCGGCCTAAAGAACAGCTCGATGAGTGGCTCACCCAGATTCGCGAGGCGCTCGATGCGCATGATCGTGCGCACCCCGATCGGCCGAGCGCACCGTTTGCCGTCAATCAGATCGTGCATCGCTCCAACGATCGTCTCGAACACGACCTCGACATGTGTGTGCGGCATCGAGTGCCCATCGTCATCACGTCGCTGGGCGCGCGCCCCGAGGTCAATGAGGCGGTCCATAGCTATGGCGGCGTGGTGTTGCATGACATCATCAATAACCGCTTTGCGCGCAAGGCCATCGAAAAGGGCGCCGATGGCCTGATCGCAGTGGCGGCCGGCGCAGGCGGCCATGCCGGCACGCTGTCGGCGTTTGCTCTGATCCAGGAAATTCGCGAGTGGTTCCAGGGGCCGCTGTTGCTCTCGGGGGCCATTGCCAATGGCGCGGCGGTGCTCGCCGCTCAGGCCATGGGCGCAGACCTCGCCTACGTAGGGTCCGCCTTCATCGCCACCCGCGAGGCCCGGGCAACCGAGGCCTACAAGCAGGCAATTGTCGAGGGCAGTGCCGAGGACATCATCTACACCAATCTGTTCACCGGCGTGCACGGCAATTACCTGCGTGCATCGGTCGTGGCGGCGGGGCTTGATCCGGAGAACCTGCCGCAGAGCGATCCCAGCGCCATGAACTTCGGTTCCGACCGGCCGGTCAAGGCCTGGAAAGACATCTGGGGAAGCGGTCAGGGCATCGGTGCGGTCAAGTCGGTGCTGAGCACTGGCGAGTTGGTTGACCGATTGGCTCGCGAATACCAGGCTGCCTTCAGCCGGCTGGACGGGCTTGCGCGACCGGTGGTGGCGCGCGGTTAAGGATTCGCGTTGCGACGCCGGCTGGGCGTGCTGCAGACAGCCGATTCGCTTAGACGCGACGACCGCGCCACCGGGCCACCGCCGGCGCAATCTCGGTGAGTTCGCGAAATACCTGGATGCCGGTCGGGGCGCGACGCGCGAGTGCGGGACTCTGTCCGCCCGCCCAGAGCTCGGTGGCACGCGGAAGCTTTGCGCGGAGCTCGGTCAAGCCATCAGAAACTGCATTGACGCCCAGCGATGCGGTAAACGACAGCGCGACGATATCGGCGTTGTGGGCCGTGGCGGCGAGCACGATGTCCCAGACCGGTGTCTGAACGCCGAGCGACAGACAGCCACAGCCTTCAAGCGACAGGATCGCCTCGACCATAAGCAGGCCCAGTCCGTGGCTCTCGTTGGGAAAGGTGGTGAGCAAGACGCGCGGCCGATTGCCGGTGCGCGGGATGGTGCTGATCGCATTACGCAGCACGATCTGCATGGATTCGGTATAGAGATGCTCTTCGAACACCTCAAAGTAGCCGCGCGCCCAGGCCTCGCCCACCATTCGGTTGAGCGGCGCTGCAACCTCCACCACGAAGCGGTCGACCCCCATGCGGACCGTTGCCTGCGACAGGGCGCTGCGCAGCCCGTCAACGTCGTGGGCTTTGGTGAGCTCGATGAACCGTTGCAGGTCATCGCGGTCGATGCGCAGATCGCTTGCGCTGCGCGGTGCCTCCACCGATTGCGCGGCAAGCGCGTGCAGTTCCTCGAGCGATAAGGAAATGATCCGGCCGGGGCGGTGGCCGCCGTCCATCAGGCGGCGGATGACCCGAAGCTTGTCAACCTGTTCGATCGGGTAGCTGCGCTCGCCGAAGGCGTCCCGCCCCGGACTGGGAAAGCCGTAACGGCGCTCCCATACGCGCAGGGTGTCCTTCGCGAGACCTGTGTCGCGTTCGACCGCGGCAATGCTGAGCGCAATGCCAGATGTCACTGAACGGTCATTCATGGTGGCCGGCCTTGCGTGCCTATCCGGTTCTTCGACCGGTTGTAGTGGGGAACTTCGGAGCCGGACGGCGGTTTTGTCTTGGACAAAACACCTCGTCCTCGCAGTGTGGCTCGCATCTTACGCCTGTCGGCTGGCCCTGCATAGCCTATGGGAAATCCCATGGAACCCGCTTGACCACTTCTGTACTGGACACCGTTTAGTCATATCATGACCGACGAGTCACAAAACAATTATCTCCTCAACTTTCAGTGAACCCGGCGTCTGCCCGCCGCGGTTACGCCAAGGACACGTCGCGATGCGCATAGCGGTCATCGGGTCAGGCATTTCCGGGTTATCGGCCGCGCTGCGTCTGCAGGCGCAGCACGAGGTCACGCTCTACGAGAGCGACGCGCGTCCGGGTGGTCATGCTCACACCGTCGATGTGTCGCTCGATGGCCTGTGCGCACCGGTCGATACCGGCTTTCTGGTTTATAACGAGCGCACTTATCCGCTCCTGATCGCGCTCTTCAAGGAGCTGGGCGTACGTGAGGCAGCGACCGATATGTCGTTTGCCGCCTCGATCGGACCCCACCGCCTAGAGTGGTGTGGATCCAACATCCGCTCGGTGTTTGCGCAGCCAACCAATCTGTTACGCCCCGGGTTCTGGCGGATGCTGCGCGACATCGTGCGCTTTAATCGCGAGGCGACGGCGCTCGCGATCGATGAACAGGCGCAGGCGCGGCTCGATGAGCCGCTCGAGCGGTATCTGGAGCGTGAGGGCTACAGCGCGGAATTCCGCGACGCTTACCTGCTGCCCATGGCCGCGGCAATCTGGTCATGTTCGACTGCGACCATGACCCGTTTTCCGCTGGGAAGTTTCGTGCGTTTTTTCCATAACCACGGACTGCTGCAGATCGAGGGCCGGCCGCGCTGGATGACCATCGAGGGAGGCTCGCGCGAATACGTTTCGCGAATCATCGCGAAGCTTCGCGATGTACGGCTGTCCGAGCCGGTGGAAGCGGTGACCCGCCGCTCCGGAGGCGGCGCTCCTCCAGTAACCGTTCGGTCGGCTCGCGCGACAGAGCATTTCGATCAGGTGGTGTTCGCCTGCCACAGCGATCAGGCGCTGGCCCTGCTCGCCGATCCCAGCGAGGACGAGCGTACGGTGCTGACCGCGATCCGGTATCAGCCCAATCGCGCGCTACTCCATACCGATCCTGCGCTCATGCCTGCGCGCCGCCGCGCCTGGGCGGCCTGGAACTATCTGAGCGATGGCCAACCGGGAGCTCCGTCGGTCTCGGTCACCTATTGGCTGAACCGACTGCAGCCGCTGCCGTTTCGCTCACCCGTCTTTGTCAGCCTGAATCCGCTGAGCGAGCCCGCACCGTCATCGCTGATCCGCGAGATCCATTACGCGCACCCGATCTTCGATCTGGCTGCAGGGCGTGCACAGCGGCGGCTGCGAGCCATCCAGGGTCGGCAACAGACCTGGTATGCCGGGGCCTGGACTGGCTACGGCTTTCATGAAGATGGCCTGCGCTCTGGGCTCGAGGTGGCGCAGGCGATCGCGCGGCTCAACGAGCCCTTGTCGCGTGCAGCCTGAGCAGGGCGCCATGAGCGAGCCGTTCAAGCAGGTTCAGTTCGCATTCGGCGAGGTTCGGCATCGCCGGCTGCGGCCGCGTGATCATGCGTTTCGGTACAGCGCCTGGTTTGTCCGCGCGCCCCTGGCTGCGCTCGAGGAGCGCGGCGGCAACTGGTTGTTCGGGATCAACCGGCGGTCGCTTCTTTCACTTCATGCGGCCGATCACGGCGATGGAGGCTCGCCGCGCGCCTGGATTACCCGCCTTCTCGACGCTGCGGGGCTGCGCGCTGACGGGGAGATCTGGCTTCACGCGTTTGCGCGCGTCTGCGGCTATGCGTTCAAGCCGGTGAGTTTCTGGTTCTGTCACCGGGCCGATGGGGCGCTGATCGCCGTCGTGGCTGAGGTGCACAACACGTTTGGCGAGCGCCATGTGTATCTGCTCGCCGATGAGAGGGCGAATCCGCTCAAATCCGGCGCCGAGCTCCGTGCGGTGAAGGCCTTCCATGTGTCGCCGTTCTGCGCGGTGCAGGGAGGCTACCGGTTCCGTTTCATCAACCGACCCGACCGGGCCGTGGCCCGAATCGACTACGACGATGGCGACGGCCCGTTGCTACTCACCAGCCTTAGCGGCGTACTTGAAGAGGCCGGCCGCGCGCAGCGGCTCCGGGCGCTGCTGGGATTTCCGCTCTTTAGCGCAGGTGTGATCGCCCGCATTCACTGGCACGCGCTTCGGCTGTGGTTGGCGCGCGTGCCGTTTCACCGAAAACCCGCCGCGCCCGACACCATTCTCACCCGGGGTTCGCCATGACCATCACCGCTACCACGCATTCATCGAATCCTTCTGAAGCAATTGCCCGAGCGACGCATGCCGCCGTACCGCGCCAGGCGGCCATGATCCTGCGCCTTCTCGAGCGCCTCGAGACGGGTTCGCTTGCGCTCGAGTTGCCAGATGGCAGCCGCCGAAATGTAGGCCGTGGCGAGCCCTCGGCGTCAATCAGCGTGCGCGACTGGACGGTGTTTGAGGACGCGCTGCGCCGGGGTGACGTGGGCTTTGCCGAAGGCTGGATCGATGGTCGCTGGTCAACCGACTCGCTGTCGCGGCTCTTGTCGATCCTGGTGATCAACCGGCGTGAGCTTGAGTCGGCGGTCTACGGCACCTGGTGGGGGCAACTCTTTGACCGCCTGCGGCATCTGCTGCGCGCCAACACGCGAGCTGGATCCCGTCGCAATATTCACGCGCACTATGACCTCGGGAATGCCTTCTATCAGCTGTGGCTAGACCCGAGCATGACCTACTCGAGCGCGCTCTTTGAGGGCGACTCCAGCCGCTCGCTCGAAGACGCTCAGCACGCCAAGAACCGGCGACTGCTCGATGAGCTCGCGTTGCCTTCCGGCGCGTCGGTGCTCGAGATCGGCTGTGGCTGGGGCGGGTTTGCCGAGGCGGCCGCGGCGCGCGGGCTTCATGTCACGGGACTCACGCTCTCAACCGAGCAGCTTGCCTATGCGCGCGAACGACTCTCGCTCACCGCACATGGACAGGCGCGCTTCGTGCTCCGTGACTACCGCGATGAGACGGGGGTCTACGATGGCATTGCTTCGGTGGAGATGTTTGAGGCAGTGGGCGAACGCTACTGGCAGGCGTGGTTTCAGAGCGTTGCGCGTTGCCTGCGCCCCGGCGGGCGGGCCGCGATCCAGACCATCACGATTGATGAGGCGCTCTTTGAGCGATACCGGCGCGGCACTGACTTTATCCAGCAGTATGTTTTTCCGGGCGGCATGCTTCCCACCCGAAGCGGATTTGCTGAGCTTGCCCGCAAGGCGGGACTGCAGGTGCTCGCGCAACATTCATTCGGCCCTGACTACGCGCTCACGCTCAAGCTTTGGCGCGAGCGATTCATGTCGGTACTCGACCAGGTTCGGGCGTTGGGCTTTGATGACCGCTTCATTCGCACCTGGGAGTTTTATCTGGCCTACTGCGAGGCGGCATTCGAGCACGGCAACACCGATGTCGTTCAGTTCACGCTTGTGCGTCCGTGATGAGGGCACGACCTGGCCATGATGAGAGCGGGGCGCTGCGTGCGGTAGCAACCCTTGCCGCCGCGCTCGTGATCGGTGTCGGATCGAGCCTCGCGGCCGGGCCCGCCAGCGCGACCGGCCCGGCTGCGGGCGAAGCCGGGCCCGGGCTCCTTCGCGCGTCGCTCGTCGAGCCGCGCGAGGTCGGCCGCGGCACGCTCCGGTTTCTCGGCATGCGCGTCTACGAAGCGATTCTCTGGACGGCGGGCGCGCCCCGCGCCGAGGCGCCGGATTCAGCCACACCGCCCTTCGATCGGGATTTCGCGCTTGAGCTGGTGTATGCGATGAGCCTGCCCGGTGCGCGAATTGCCGAGCGCAGCGACCAGGAGATTGGCAGACAGCTCGACCGGGGCTCGGCGGTCGAACGCGCGAACTGGCTTGCGCGCATGCGCGCCATCTTTCCGGACGTACGCGCGGGCGACCGCATCACCGGCATTTATCGTGCTGGGGGACCCACCCGGTTTCTGCTGAACGACAAGCCCCTCGGCGAGGTCGATGACCCGGCATTCGGGCGCGCCTTTTTTGGCATCTGGCTAGACCCGCGAACCAGTGAGCCGGCCTTGCGAGAAGCGCTTCTGCGCGGGCTGGAAACAGGCACGGGAGGCGGTGCGCGCGCCGCTGCCGCGCCCGCAAGCCCCCCCTCGCGCTGAGCCTGCCGTGGCCGGAACCGCCCTGTTTGCGCAAGGCGCCCGCCTCTCCGGAAGCGGGCATTCGCCCCAGCTCCCGATGCGCGCGCTC
The DNA here is from genome assembly GCA_018969885.1 of Betaproteobacteria bacterium. The sequence continues at coordinate 16,017 of JAGWXN010000010.1, forward strand.
CTTGCCTACGGGTTTCTGCGCGCGCCACTGGCTTTGCTCGAACTGCCACTCTTCGTGCTGCTGCCGGCGTTTTACGGGCGCGAGGCGGGACTTTCGCTCGCGCTGGTCGGGCTCGTTCTGTTTGGCGCCCGTCTCATCGACGCCCTCGCCGATCCGCTGATCGGCCGGGCAATCGACCGCACGCGCGGGGCAACCGACTACCGTCGCTGGATCATTGCCGGGTGTGTGCCTCTGGCTGCAGGCTTTGTCGCCATGCTGCATCCGCCGGCGTGGTCGGCAACAGGGCTCGCAGTCTGGCTTGCCGCAGGCTCGGTGATCACCTATCTCGCCTGGTCGACCGTCACGATTGCGCATCAGGCATGGGGCGCAGAGCTGGGGACGGACCCCGCAACGCGGGTGCGCATTACCGGCGTACGGGAAGCCTGTGGGCTGGCCGGTGTGCTCGCTTCGGCGGCTTTACTTGAGCCTCAGCATGTGAGCACGCTTTCAGCACTCCTCGTGGGAGCGCTGCTGCTGGCCGCCTGGCTGGTCAGGCATGCGCCGACGCCGGTGACGGCTTCGCCGCTGGACGCCCCCCGCCACCCGACCTCCGCGGGCCCCGCGCTGGCGGGCCGCAACGCGCCCTGGCGCGAACTCTTCGCCGACCGCGCGTTCACCCGCTTGCTCGCGGTGTTCATGTTGAACGGCACGGCAAGCGCGCTCCCCGCCACCCTGGTGCTCTTCTTTGTTGCCGACGTGCTGGGCGATGCATCGCGCGCGCCGCTCTTTCTCCTCATCTATTTCGCAGCCGCTGCACTGGGCATGCCGCTCTGGATCCGGCTCGGTGTCCGGGTGGGAGCCAAGCGGGCGTGGCTCGTTGGTATGGTGGCTTCGGTGCTGGCCTTCGCTTGGGCGTTTGCGCTCGGACCGGGCGACTGGCTGGCCTTTGGCGTGATTTGCGCCGTGACCGGTCTCGCACTCGGCGCGGATCTGGCGATGCCGCCTGCGCTCCTTGCTGCCGCGATTGCTGCGGCCGGTGGAAGCGGTGCACGCGAGGGCGCCTACTTTGGCGTCTGGTCGCTTGCCACCAAGCTCAACCTCGCGCTGGCTGCCGGGCTGGGCCTGCCGCTGATCAGTCTGCTGGGCTATCAGCCTGGCGTAGCCGGTACCGTCACGCAGGCGCTGTCGCTTGCCTATGCGGCGTTGCCTTGCCTCATCAAGAGCGCTGCCGCGTGGCTGTTGTGGCGCCTTCCCAACCCGGACCTCGCCACCGCCGGTCCGCCAAATCACAGGATGGATGCATGATGGGGTTCAGTCTTTCATTGCTTCGACGAGCCGTGATGCGGCCGGTCCACGCGCTCGCTGCGGCACGATTCGCGCGCGCGCTTCAAGTCATGGCCCTGACCGCACTGGCCGCGCTCACTCTGGGTCTGGCCGGCTGCAGCGCACCGCTTCCCTCGCACTACGCGGCCGAGCGCCCCGTGCTTGACCCGTCGCGCTATTTCAATGGCCGTCTCGATGCCTGGGGCATGTTTCAGGACCGCTTCGGCAAGGTGGTCAAGCGCTTTACGGTTGAGATGAACTGCCGCTGGGAGGGCGATACCGGTACGCTCGAGGAAGATTTCCTCTATGCCGATGGCACGCGCGAGCGCCGTGTCTGGACACTACGCCGCGTCGCCCCCGATCGCTACATCGGGACCGCTGCCGATGTCGTGGGCGAGGCGGTTGGGGTCGTAGCGGGAAATGCTTTCAACTGGCGCTACACGCTGGCCCTGCCGATTGAGGGCCGTACCTGGCATGTCGATTTTGACGACTGGATGTTCCTGGTGGATGACCAGGTGATGCTGAACCGGGCCGTGATGAGCAAGTTTGGCATCCGGTTGGGCGAGGTCACGTTGTCGTTTACCAAACGCTGAGCACCTCGCCCCATGATGCAGTTTGAATCCGCCCCGCCCGCCGCCGCTCCCGTGGTCCAACCCCGGGCGCCCGATCGCCGGGGTGCGCTCAACCCCAAAATCGTCGACTGGCGCGGGCGCAGGGTATGGCTGATCGGTGCCTCGAGCGGCATTGGTGAGGCGCTTGCGGTCGATCTCGCCGCCCGGGGCGCGCTGCTCGCGCTCTCGGCAAGGCGCGGGCCGACGCTCGAGGCGCTCGCGCAGCGCCTGGGCTCTACGCCACGCATTCTTCCGGCCGATGTGGCCGACCGGCAGTCGCTAGAAGTCGCCTGCCGGTCACTCATCGCGAGCTGGGGGGAGATCGATCTGGTGATCTGGCTCGCCGGTGACTACCGGGAGATGCGCGTTGACAGTTTCGATCTCGCCGAGGCGAGACGCCTGGTCGAGATCAATTTGCTGGCGGTCTATAACGGACTTGATGTGTTGCTTCCGGTGTTCGAGCGCCAACGCTCTGGCGGTCTGGCGCTGGTCTCAAGCGTTGCGGGCTATCGAGGGCTGCCCAAAGCGCTTGCCTACGGGCCGGGCAAGGCCGGGCTCATCAATCTGGCCGAGTCGCTGTACCTCGATCTGCAGCCGCGCGGGGTCGGTGTGTGGCTGATCGACCCGGGTTTTGTGGCCACGCCGCTCACCGCGCAAAACGCCTTCCGGATGCCCGCCCTGATCAGCGCTGAAGCCGCCGCACGCGAGATCGTGTCGGGCTTCGCATCGGGCGGCTTCGAAATGCATTTCCCCAAGCGCTTTACCCGCTGGATGAAGCTCCTCCGTATCCTGCCCGAGCGCCTGTATTTCCGTGCGGTTCGCGCGATCACCGGAGGCTGACCGCATGCCCCCGCACGATAGCCTTGCCGAGCCCATCGTCCGCGTGGTGAGTTTCTACGAGACCTTGAGCCGCGAGTCGCTGGGTCGTTTGGGTGAGGTCTACGCGGCAACCGCCCGCTTCAAAGACCCGTTCAATGAAGTGATCGGCACCGACCCGATCACCCGAATTTTTGAGGCGATGTTCAAACACCTCGAGGCGCCGCGCTTTCGCGTCCTGGACGCGGTCGGTGATGCCCGTCGAGCCTGCCTGGTGTGGGTGTTCGATTTTCAGAACCCCCGCCTGGATGGCGGTCGACCGCAGCAGATCCGTGGTGCGAGCTGGCTGGAGTTCGATGATGAAGGCCGCGTGACCTTGCACCGCGACTACTGGGACGCGGCCGAGGAGCTCTACGAAAAGCTGCCGGTCGTGGGTGCCCTGATGCGCTGGCTGCGGCGGCGGATCGCACACTGAACGTCACAGCTGCGAGTGTCACGCCAGATTGATACACTGCGTCCGTTCAAACAGACGGCAAGCCATGATGCTGTATCCCGAATTGTTTGCCTCGCTCGAGGCGGTACGCTGGAACATGGAGCGCGACATTCCGTGGGACCGGTTCGACCCGGCGCTGCTCACCGACGAGCAGGCCCTCACGATCAAGATGAACGCGATCACCGAGTGGGCGGCGCTCCCGGCCACCGAAATGTTCCTGCGCGACAACCGGCATGACAGCGATTTTTCCGCCTTCATGTCGGTCTGGTTCTACGAGGAACAGAAGCATGCCCTGGTGCTGATCGAGTACCTCAGGCGCTTCCGGCCCGACCTGGCGCCAAGCGAGGAGGAACTGCACGCGGTCCGTTTCGAATTCGAACCCGCCCCGCCGCTTGAAACCCTGATGCTCCATTTTTGCGGTGAAATCCGCCTCAACCACTGGTACCGTCGCGCCGCCCAGTGGCACACCGAGCCGGTGATTCGCGCCATCTATGACTTCATTTCGCGTGACGAGGCCCGCCATGGCGGCGCCTATCTGCGCTACATGAAGAAGGCGGTGAGCGAGGCGGGTGATGCCGCCCGCGCGGCGTTTTCGCGAATTGGTGTGCTCATGACGAGCGCAAGGCGAACCAGTCGCGCGCTGCACCCCACCAATTTGCATGTGAATCGAACGCTGTTTCCCAACGATACGGTACAGAGCCGGATGCCCGAACCCGGCTGGCTTGAGCGGTGGCTCGATGAGCAGATCCGCTTTGACGCCGACTGGGAGCAGCGCGTGATCGAGCGCATTCTCCATAACCTGTCGCTGCTGTTTGGCCGCAGCATCGACACCGCGCAGGAGCTGAACCGCTACCGCCGTGAGCTTGTCCAGCGGCTGGGCGTGGGCGCCGCGCCGCTGTCGGGTGAGTCCCAGGCGGCCTAGCGGGACGTGGCGTGGTCGCGGTAGAAGCCTGCCGCTGAATCGCGCGCAAAACGCTCCGGATCCCAGGGCGCGCCGTCGAGTGCGGTCGGGTCAATGAAGCGGTAAACCTCGGCGGGCAGGGTCAGGTGGCGGCCGTCACGCGTGGCGACGCTCACCCGAACCGACTCACGCTGGTACGCATCGCCCTCAAACTCATCGAGCCGGGCGAGTTCCGCGTCGTCAACATTCAGGTAGAGCCGGCCTGGCGTGCGGGCGCCCGCCTCGCGGCGGATCCCAGGGTAGCGTTGCCCCCGAACGCCCTCGCGAATAAAGTCCTCGAGCACTGCGGCCACACTTGCCAGCGGGCGGGGCACGAGCGGTGTCCAGACTGGTACAAACATCAGCGAGCCGTAGGTAAAGACATGCCGAGTCATGGCGTCACGCTTGTCCTTCGGCGCGAAGCGACAGATCGCCAGCCACGATATGTCGTTCGCCCTCATCGGTCAGCAGACGGAGCGCGCCGCTCGGGGCAATGCCGAGCGAGCGGCCGCGCGCGAGCGTCTGCCCGGTATCGCTCACCACCACCTGCCTGCCATGCCAGGCGTCGAACCGGGCCCAGAGCGGCAGGAAGGGCGTGAGACCCTCGCGTTCATGCGTCGCCCAGGCCCCTGCCACGGCGAGCGCGACGCTCGCCACCAGCGCCTCCACCGGAATCGGCGCCGTGTCCTCGAAGAGGCCGCTCGCGGGCTGGCTGATCAGCGCCTGGCGGTCCTGCGGCGCGAGCAGATTGAGACCGATCCCCACCACCACCCGGATCCGAGGTTCCAAGCGGGCGCTACTGGGACGAGATTCGATGAGAATCCCGCCGCATTTGCCGCCGTTACGAAGCAGATCATTGGGCCATTTGAGCGCAAGCCCCCGGCAGTGTTCGGACAACGCCGCCGCAAGCGCGCAGCCCACCGCGAGTGACAGGCCGGGAGCCGGTGGGGCGGAACCAGCGCGCTCGAAGGCAAGCGACAGGGCAAGACTGCGTCCCGGCTCGGCAAGCCAGCTGCGTCCGCGCCGCCCACGGCCGGCGCGCTGCGCCTGGGCGAGCACTGCCCGCGGGCCGGCGGGCGTGCCGGCAAAGGGCGCGTCGAGCAGCCAGCTATTGGTGGAGTCGACCTCGGCAAGCAGTTCGAAGTCTGGGCCGTCGGGGCCCAGGAGCTCGCGGATCAAGGGGGTGTCGGGTGAGGGCATCATCGGCGCAGGCGGGGTTTGGCGCGATCATACGGATCGTTTCCTCCCGACTATAATGAATCGATGAGCACCAGCTACTTTGAGCGTCATATTTTCTTCTGCACCAATCGGCGTGATGATGGCCGTGCCTGCTGTGCGGCCAACGATGCCGAGCGCCTTCAAGCCCATGCCAAGGCGCGCGTCAAAGCGCTTGGGCTCTCGGGCGCCGGCAAGGTGCGGGTCAACAAGGCAGGCTGCCTAGACCGCTGCGAACTTGGCCCGGTCGCGGTCGTCTATCCCGATGCCGTCTGGTACACGTTCGTTGACGAGCACGACATCGACGAGATCGTCGACTCGCATCTTCGTGACGGCCGTCCCGTGGAGCGACTGAAGCTCGAATGAACGCGTCCACCCGCACGCTGCTGATTGCCGGGCCCGCGGGTCCGATCGATGTTGCTCTCGACCTGCCCGCCGGCCCCATCCAGGGCATCGGCCTGGTTGCCCATCCGCATCCACTCTACGGCGGCACACGCGACAACAAGGTGGTGCAGACGCTCGCCCGGGCGATGCTCGCAACAGGCTATGCAGTGTGGCGCCCCAATTTCCGCGGTGTGGGCGCAACAGCGGGTGAACACGACCATGGCCAGGGCGAAACCGATGATCTGCGTGCCGTGCTGGCCGCCGCTCAAGCCGACCCGCTGGTGCCCGAGGCGGCCCGCGGCAACCTGGCATTCGCCGGATTTTCGTTTGGCAGTTTCGTGCTGTCGCGACTGCTCGCGCAATTACCGCCCGCGGAGCGCCTCGCCGCACCGGTTGTTCTGGTGGGCGTAGCCGCCCAGCGTTTCGCCGTGGAAGACGTGCCGCCAGGCGCGCTGGTGATTCACGGCGAGGTTGATGACGTCGTGCCGCTTGCCGCGGTGCTCAATTGGGCGCGGCCGCAGAACCTGCCGGTGGTGGTGCTGCCAGGGGCCGATCATTTTTTTCACCGCCGACTCACGCTCCTCAAGCGTCTGGTGGTGGCGCATCTCGTGGCGGCGCCACTGCTCGGATCGGTGTCAGGCCTTGAGCCGGCCGAACTTGCGGCCGACTGATCCGGCCTGTTTTCACCGCGTTGCTATCCGGAGATTTCACGATGATCCGCCTGCTTGTCCGCCTGGTCGTCGGCCTGCTCGTCGGTGCGTCTGCTTCGCCGGCAGTGTGGGCACAGGTTGCCCCGCCCACCATGACCGCGCGGTCGTGGTTGCTGCTCGATGCCACCACGGGCCATGTCATCGCCTCTCACGAACCCGATCGCAAGTCCGATCCGGCCTCGCTTACCAAGCTCATGACCGCCTATCTCGCGTTTTCCGCCATCAAGGAAAAGCGGCTGGCGCTGGATGCGCGACCCATGGTGTCGCAGCGCGCCTACAAGGCGATCGGTTCCAGGATGTTTGTCGAGCCGGCAGCACCCGCGACCGTGGAAGAACTCCTGCGCGGCATGATCATTCAGTCGGGTAACGATGCCTCGGTGGTGCTCGCCGAGGCACTGGCCGGCGGCGAAGAGCCGTTTGCCCAGCAGATGAACCGCGAGGCCGAACGATTGGGAATGCGAAACTCCCAGTTCCGAAATGCTACCGGGCTACCCAACCCGGAGCACTACTCCACTGCACGCGACCTCGCCATTCTCGCCACGCGCCTGATCAACGACCATCCCGACTTCTACAAGTTCTATTCCGAGCGTGAATTCACGTTCAATAAAATCCGCCAGCCCAACCGCAATCGATTGCTGTTCATCGACCCCAGTGTAGATGGCATGAAAACCGGCTACACCGAGGCAGCGGGCTACTGCCTGATCGCGTCGGCCCGACGCGAGCAACCCGGCGCGGGCTTCTCGCGTCGGCTGGTTGCCGTGGTGATGGGCGCGGCCACCGAGTCCATCCGCATCACTGAATCACAACGCCTGCTCAATTACGGGTTTCAGAATTTTGAGACCGTCCGGGCCTATTCGAAGGGCCAGGAGCTGGGCAGCTACCCGGTGTGGAAGGGCAAGGGCGTGCTGGTGGCTGGGGCGGTCGAGCAGGACATCCTCATCACGGTGCCGCGAGGGCAGGCCGAAAAAATCAAGGGCGAGGTTGAGCGGATCGAGCCGCTGCTCGCGCCGGTCACCCAGGGCCAGAAGATCGGCACGCTGCGGGTGAAGCTGGGCGATCAGGTGCTCGCCGAGCGGCCGGTGCTCGCTCAGGCCACCGTTGACGAAGCGGGCTGGATCGGCAGGCTCTGGGATGGTCTGCGGCTCAAGTTCGCCAAATAGATCAGACCCCACCCCGTCCTTCGTTCCGCCCCCCTCTTTCGGCCTTCCCTTCACCCACTTCGTAGAGCGAGACCCCCCATGAGCGAGCAGGTTGTTTATCTCAACGGAGCGTTTGTGCCGCTCTCCGAGGCCCGCATTCCGGTGCTCGATCGTGGCTTCATTTTTGGCGACGGCATTTATGAAGTTGTTCCGGTCTACGACGGGCGCCCGTTTCGGCTGACCCAGCACCTGAAGCGGCTGGAGCGAAGCTTGGCCGCGATCGGCATCGACAACCCCTTCGATGAGGCAGGCTGGCGCGCACTGATCACCGATCTCGTTGGCCGGCACAGTTGGTCCAATCAGTTTGTCTACATGCAGATCACCCGTGGCGTCGCGCGCCGTGACCATGCGTTTCCAAAAGGCATCCAGCCCACGGTGTTTGCGATGACCAGTGAATTCGTGGCGCCGGCCGCGGCGCTTCGCGAGCAGGGTCTGGCCGTCATCACTGCCGACGATGAGCGCTGGCTCCATTGCGACATCAAATCGGTGTCGCTTCTCGGCAACGTGCTCGCCAAGCAGGCCGCGGTCGATGCGGGCGCCGCTGAATGCATCATGTTCCGCGACGGGATCCTCACCGAGGGGTCTTCAAGCAACATTTGGGTCGTGCGAAACGGACGCGTGCTCGGTGCACCCGTCAATCACCTGGTCCTGGAAGGCATCCGGGTGGGTCTGCTCGCCGAGCTCTGCGCGCGTTGCGGGCTCGACTACGAGCTGCGACGCGTTCCTCGCGAGGAGGTGCTCCAGGCCGATGAGCTGATGCTCACCTCCGCCACCCGCGAAATCCTGCCCATCACGCGGGTGGACGGTGCACCGGTGGGTAACGGACAGCCTGGCCCGGTGTATCGGCGGCTGATCGAGGCCTATCAGGCCGCCACCCGCGAGGCCTGAGCCCTGTTCATGAGTGATGCCGAGGTCTGGGAACGGATCGGAAATCTGCTTGAGTTTCCGGTGGATTTTCCGATCAAGGTCATGGGTCGGCGCACCGATGACTTTGCTCAGACCATCGCAACGCTGGTGAGCGCCCATGTGCCCGACTTCAACCCGGCGTCGATTGAGCTGCGAGCGTCCTCGCGCGGGGCATGGCTGAGCGTCACGCTCACGGTCCGGGCGCAATCGCGGGAACAACTCCAGACCCTCTATCGCGAGCTGTCCTCGCACCCCATGGTCCGGATCGTTCTGTAGAGGGCGATCATCGAGCCGCTGCTCAGGCCTTTCGCGCGCACCGACTACGCCGACACCCTCGAGGCGATGCGCGAATTCACCCGCACGCGCGATGCCGCCACCCCCGACGAGATCTGGCTGGTTGAACATCCGCCGGTGTTCACAATGGGCCTTGCCGCGCGGCCGGACCATCTGCTCGCCCCGGGGGGGATTGCTGTGGTGCCCACCGAGCGTGGTGGTCAGGTGACCTATCACGGGCCGGGGCAGGTGATCGCCTATCCGCTGATTGATCTGCGCAGGCTGGGCATCGGTGTGAAGGAGCTGGTTTACCGCTACGAGCAGGCGATCATCCAGACGCTCGCGGCGTCATCGGTCGATGGGCGTCGGATCGCGGGCGCGCCGGGGGTTTTCGTGGCGCTTGAAGGCGGAACGGGACCCTTTGCGGGGTGGGCAAAGATTGCCGCGCTGGGCGTACGCATCATGCGGGGCTGCAGTCTGCACGGGCTCGCGGTGAATGTACGAATGGACCTTGAGCCCTTTGATCGTATCAACCCCTGCGGGTACCCGGGTTTGCGTTCAGTCGATCTTGCGAGCCTGGGCGTTCTCGACACACCCGAGGCGGTGGCCGAACGGTTGGGGGAGCGGCTCGCGGCTCATCTGCGGCACGATCAACTCCGCTAGACTCTCGGTATTCTTCTTCGAGCAGAAAGGCGCGCGCCGTCTGGTGTGCCGATCAACATGAGCGCTTCCGAGCTGTCCGATACCTCTTCCGCCTCCTACGATCCGAGCGCCAAGCAGAAGGCGGGCGCCAAGACCTCGCGCATCCCCATCAAAGTGGTGCCAGCCGACGAGGTGCTTCGCAAACCCGACTGGATACGGGTGCGCGCCGCGAGCCCAGGCAGCCGGTTTCATGACATCAAGCGCATTCTTCGTGAGCACCGTCTTCATACGGTCTGCGAGGAGGCGAGCTGCCCGAATATCGGCGAGTGCTTCGGTAAGGGCACAGCCACCTTCATGATCATGGGCGACAAGTGCACGCGGCGCTGCCCGTTCTGCGATGTCGGTCACGGCCGGCCCGACCCCTTGGACGCCGATGAGCCTGCCAATCTTGCGCGCACCATCGCGGCGCTGGCGCTCGAGTATGTGGTCATCACCAGCGTCGACCGCGACGATCTTCGAGACGGCGGCGCTGCCCATTTTGTCGAATGCATCCGGCGTGTGCGCGAGGCCTCGCCGCGCACCCGGATCGAGGTCCTGGTGCCCGACTTTCGCGGGCGGCTCGAGCGCGCGTTGGAAATCCTGGAAGCGGCGCCGCCCGATGTGATGAACCACAATCTTGAGACCGTACCGCGCCTCTACCGCGAAGCGCGTCCGGGCTCCGATTATCAGCACTCGCTGCGGTTGCTGTCCGAATTTCGCGCGCGCGTGCCGGGCGTTCCCACCAAGTCGGGCCTGATGCTGGGTCTGGGCGAAACCGACGATGAAATCATCGCGGTGATGCGCGATCTGCGTGCGCATCAGGTCGACATGATCACCATCGGCCAGTACCTCGCACCCTCCAACGCCCACCTGCCGGTGCGCCGTTATGTGCACCCCGATGGCTTTGCGATGTTTGCCGAGCGTGCCCAGGAACTGGGCTTTGTCCACGCGGCGGTCGGCCCGCTGGTGCGCTCGTCCTACCATGCCGATCGGCAGGCCGAGGCGGCAGGGGTGCATGGCGACTAACCGCGCCCGGCAAGCCCGCCGCTTCAAACCGATAACATCACCGGAGACCCCCTGATGATTGAACTCTATTACGCGCCAGGCGCCTGCTCATTCGTACCCCATGTGGCGTTGGAAATGATTCGCGAGGCCACCGGCCAAGCGTTCGAGCCCCGGCTGATCAAGCTGCACCGCGCCGAGCATCGTGCCCCTGAATATCTCGCGCTCAACCCCGAGGGGCAGGTGCCAGTCCTGGTGGTCGATGGCAAGGTACTCACCCAGATTGTTGCGATGTGCGATTTTCTCGACCGCGAGCACCCGACGCTCGGCCTCCTGCCTGCGGAGTCGTGGGCCCGCGCGCAGGCGCTTGCCACGCTCGCCTGGTTCAACAACACCGCCCACCCAACCTTCACCCATGTGTTCATGCCCAACAAGTTCGCCGACGGCGAGGCCTATCAGGCAGAGGTCAAGCGGGTGGGGCGTGATCGTTATCACGACATCCTGAAGCGCATCGACAGCATGGTGGCTGCGCAAACCGGCCCCTACTGGCTGGGCGCCCGGTTGTCGGTACTGGATGCGTACGCGATCACGCTCCTTCGCTGGGGCGGCCTCGCTGGCATCGACCCCGAATCGCTGCCCGCCTACTACGCCTACATGCAGCGCGTGGCCAAAGCGCCGGCTGTGGCCGCGGTCATCGAGCGTGAGCGACTGCAGCTCAACGTTTTCAAGAAGGCCTGAGTCACGCGAGGCTGGGCGGGGGCGCCGGGCGCCTACACGAAAAGTGTGAGTACGCCCGTGTAACCGTGCAACCGGCCATCGGCGATTTCGCCGTGGGCGAAGAACCCGGCGAGTGGGATGTCGCCCAGGTTGTGCCGGATCAGCGCGAGCTCGGCGCCGTTTGTACCGAATAAATGCTGGCCGCGTGCAACGCAACTGACATAGTGCGCGCCCCGCGCGGATTGACCGCTTGCCTCCAGGTCTTCGCGAAGCTCGGTGCAGATTCGGATCAGGTCGGCCCGTGCGGCTGCGGCGTCGCGCCTGCAGAACACCGCGCGATCGCCCACCAGAGCGCCGCCGCTCACTGCAATCGCGCGGCTCACCGGATCAATGCCGAGGAGATCGCTGATCCGGTGCGCACCAAAACCGATGGCGCGCGGGCGGTCGCTGGCCGCCAGCCCCACCTGCAGCCCGCGCGCGGACGGCGCGTCTCGCAGGAGTCGCAACAGGTGCTGCGGATCACGTGAGTTGCGCTCGGCGAGGTTGATGCCGAGGTCTTCGAACATCACGTCAAGCGCCGGCCGGTGGTCGAGCGTGAGGATGGCCTGCCCGCGACAGTCGGAGACGATGCGCTCGCGGCCGATGGGTGAGCAGCCGTGCGTGACGCGCGACAGCAGGGTCACCTCGGGCCCGAACCATACGCCTGAGAGCGCGCGCGGGCCTGCGGCCGGCTCGCTGCTACGCGGGGCGGTGCCGAAGGGCTCGACAACCCCGCCGAAAACCAGACCCGGGGCGGCCGTCTCGCTCAGGCTGCGCAGGCGCTTGCTCATGTCCTCCGCATAGGGGTCGGCATGGAGCAGCAGGCTCGACCCTGGCGTGGCGAGCCGCTCGGCTTCGCCGCGCGCGTCCTGCCATGCGGCGCCAAACGCCTGCACACTGCCAGCGGGCAGCCGCCCGATCAGAATCGCGATCGCGGGCTCATCAACATATTCGGCAGTTTCCGCGCAGAGGCCAGGCACGCAGGCCCCGCTCCACTGAACCTGTGGCAGCCGGCGCTCGAGCAGTTCCTGGATGTCAGCGAAGTGGTCCGCGAACGGCGTGCTTGCATAGACCAGCCCCAGGAGCGGGTTGGGTTTTGCGTCAGGCTCGCGGCCGAGCTGGCTGAGCGCAAGTTCGGTCGCCATCCGCCAGTCCGGATGGCTCGCATGGCCGCAGACGAATCGGTTCACCGGCGGCTCACTCGGTGCGGCCTAGCGTGCCGGGCGCGCGCGGCGCGAGGAGGCCGCGGCACCTTGCGCGGGCTTGGCATCGCGCGGCGCCTTCCGGCGCGTCGTACGGGACGATGCGGCTGGGTTCGCGGAGGCCCCCCGTGTTTTCGGATCGGGGGCGGAGGCCGAATCGTTTGCTGCGGGTGCGATCCCGGAGAGCGCCGACTCGGCGACCTGCTGGAATTGAGTTTGAAGCGTCTGCCACCACGCGGCTGGGTCGATTCCACCCGCCCACGCCGGGTTCGGCGCGCCGGCAGGCGGTGCGTTGGCGGGGCCTGCGCTTTGCGCGGCGCGCGCCGCCTCACCGAAGCTTTGCAGGGAGGCGAGCGTTGCGCGCTGCAGTTCAAGCGCCTGAATCGAGCCGCGGAGCAGATTCAGGTTGAGGACGAGCCACTGCTCGACGGTTTTCAGGTCGGCAATTCGCTTGTCGAGCTCCGCCGGGTCGATGGTCGGTGTCATTGACGAGGGAATCGACATTCCTGACCAGTTATGGCGCGCCACTTCCATGGCGTCGAACATCGCCTTGAAATCGAACAGCCCGCCCATCGGGTCGACATGCGGAAGAGGGGGATCGCTGGCCATCGGGTGCTCCCAGGTTCAGCGGCAGAGGGCGCGAGCCGCGCCGGAACCTTCGATTATCGCTACCCGGGCCCGTACCGCAAGTCAGTGCTGCTACATTTGACAGACCGGCCGGACCTTGACGCGGCCGATCCGACACCCGGCCCCATCGTGATGACCGACGGTAACGATATCGAGACCCTCCGCCAGATCCTCGCGCGTGCGACCACCATCGCGGTGGTGGGGCTGTCGGCCGACTGGTTTCGGCCGAGCTTTTTTGCCGCCAAGTACATGAAAGAGCATGGCTATCGCATCATTCCCGTCAACCCCAAGTATCCCCAGATCCTGGGCGAGCGCTGCTACCCGTCCCTCGAGGCGATCGATGAGCCCGTGGACATCGTCGATGTGTTCCGGCGCGCCGAGGATCTGCCGCCCATCGCGGAGCAGGCGGTGAAGATCGGGGCGAAGGTGCTCTGGCAGCAACTCGGTGTGGCCAACCCGGTGGCTGATCGCCTCGCGCGCGAGGCGGGACTCGCCTCGGTGTTTGATCGCTGCGTGAAAATTGAACACGCGCGCATTTTTGGCGGCCTCAACTGGGTGGGTGTCAACACGGGCGTGATCAGCGCCCGACGCCCCCGGCTCGCTGTTCGCTGACCGGTTCGGCACGAGGACATTCCCATGGCAGATCGGCGGTTCGGGCTCGAAACCTTGTGCGTGCATGCCGGGCAGATCCCGGATGCCGTGACCGGCGCGCGCGCCGTTCCCATTCACCAGAGCACCTCGTTTGTATTCGATTCGGCCGATCACGCGGCCAGCCTCTTCAATCTGCAGACCTTTGGTAACGTCTACTCGCGGCTCTCCAATCCCACGGTTGCCGTGCTCGAGGAGCGGGTGGCGGCGCTTGAGGGCGGCCGCGCGGCCATTGCGAGCGCAAGCGGCATGGCGGCTGAGGCGATGGCGCTCATGACCATCCTGCAATCGGGCGATCATGTGGTTGCAGCGGGCGCGCTGTATGGCGGCAGCGTCACCATGCTGTCGGTCAACCTCAGGAAATTCGGAATCACGACTTCTTTTGCGGACGTCACGCGGTCGGAAAGCTTTGCCGCAGCCATCCGGCCCGAGACGCGCGCGCTCTTTGTTGAAAGTCTGGGTAACCCCAGCCTCGCTATCGCAGACCTCGCGGCGCTTGCCGACATTGCCCACGCCCACGGCATTCCGCTGGTGGTCGACAACACTGTGCCCAGTCCCGCGCTCTGCAACCCAATCGCCCATGGCGCCGATATCGTGGTGCACAGCGCGACCAAATACCTGGGCGGTCACGGCACCACGCTCGCCGGCGTGGTGGTCGAATCCGGAAAATTCCCCTGGGATAACGGCCGCTTTCCTGGCATGACCGAGCCCTCGGCGGGCTATCACGGCGTGCGCTGGTATGAAACCTTTGGCGACTTCGGCTTCACCATGCGAGCGCGCATGGAAACCCTGCGTGTGTACGGCGCAGCGCTCGCCCCCGCGAGCGCTTGGCAGATCCTGCAGGGCATTGAGACGCTGCCACTGCGCATGGCGCGACACTGCGACAACGCGCTTGCCGTCGCAAAATTCCTGGAGGATGACCCGCGGGTGACCTTCGTGAACTATCCCGGTCTGCCCAGCCATCCGCAGCAT